>NZ_JANPJP010000376.1:0-30119 GCF_031425575.1 Phenylobacterium sp. | reverse complement strand
CCCGGACCGGGTTCTCCTCGGAGACGTAGTCCTCAAGATATTCCGGGAGCAGCGTGCCCTGACGCCGGTCCTCCCCCTCCACAAACCGTTTCATCCCGGCCCCCGAAGCTGATGGACAGAAATCTAAGCTGCTTCGGTGTTCTCACACAGCCTCGGTGGGTTACGGACCTACGCCCTTGCCTTCTCCGACCGTGGAGCGCTGAGCCCCGTCCATGCTGTCCAGGTCCCGGCTGCATAAGCCAACCCATAGGCCAGGACCACGAGCGAGCTGACGATCGCGAAGGTGTCAACCAGTTCCGGCCGCAGCATAAGCGCTGGCAAGAGTACGAAGGCGCGAAGAAGATAGACTGCGGTGATCAGGACCAGCCCAGTTCGGAGAAGCGGGAGCCGGCGCATAAGGCCCGCGCCCGAAAAGGCGTAAAGCGCCCACACCAGAAGAATCATAGCGATGGCGATGGTGACCAGAGCAGGGGTGAAAGAGCCTCGCTCGGCCGCCCGCGCCATGCCTTCTCCAGCCCCGAAAAATCTATACCAGGCTGGGCCACCGACGATGACTGCGACATGGAGGACTGCTGCAAGCAGGCTAAGTATGCCGCCCGTGATGAGCCACTTGTTCCGGTTGATTTGCGTGGCCCCCTGTTGCGGTTGCGAGGGTAAGTGGAAGCGGAAATGTCCGCAACGGGTCGTGAGCCGCCCTGACCGCCCTGGGTCTCCGATAGTACGGTCGGCGACCCGACAATCTCCTGCGGCATAAACCCGATCTCAATGCTCGCCGATCATGTTCGCCAGGGTTTGGGGATTTCGGGGCCGATGAGTTCGCAACGACTGCTGCCCAGTGCGAATCTGAAGCCTGACGACCTGTCGGGCCTGAAGATCCTCGTGGTCGACGATCATTCCAACACCCTGCGCCTGATCACCGATGTGCTGCGGGCCGGCGGGGTGGGAGAGGTCTATACCGCCCCGGACGGCCATCGCGCACGCGAGCTGCTGCGCCATCGCTGCCCGCACATCATCTTCACCGACTGGTCCATGCCGGTGATGGACGGTCTGGAGCTCGTCCGCTCGATCCGCCGCGCGGCCATCTATCCCGACCCGCTCGTCCCAAATCCTGAGGCGCCCGTGGTGATGGTCACCGGCCAGCGCAGCGAGCGGGACGTCCAGGTCGCTCGCCTGGCCGGGGTCAATGAATTCGTGATCAAGCCCTTCACGCCGGCCGCCCTGCTGTCGCGCATCCAGCTGGTGCTGACGAGGCCCCGGCCCTTCATCATCAGCGAGGCCTATGTCGGCCCAGATCGCCGCCGCAAGGTGGAGCTGAACTATTCCGGCCCCCTGCGCCGCACCTGCGATCCCGAAGAGGTCGCCGACGAGGTGGAACGCGACGTGGCGCGCGAGACCATCAGCGTCGAGCTGGAGGCCATGCGGCGGCTGATCGCCGCCCGCGGGGGCGTGGACCGCGCCACCCTGCAGATGATCTACCGCGTCATGCAGCACACCACCTTCCGCGCCCGTCAGGTGCGCGACAAGGCCGTCGAGCGGGCCTCGGAGTCGATGATCGCCTATGTCGACGCCATGGGCGGGCCCGACGCCTGTGATCCGGCGGTGATCGAGATTCACTTCGACGCCATCCGCAATCTGCTGGGTCAGGTGGAGATGGATCCCGTCGAGGCCGACCGGGTCGCCCGGAACCTCGAGGCCGTTGTCTCCCGCAAGAGCGCCCGGCGTCTGGTGGCGGTGGGCTAGAAGCCTGTATACGGCTGCCATGGCCGAAGCTTTCAACGACCTGACCCTGCCCGAGGACAAGGCCGCGCGCTATGCGACCGTGGCGCAGGAGATCGCCTCCGTGTTGGAGGGCGAGCCTAACCGCGTCGCTCGGATGGCCACCATCGCCTCCATGCTGGCTGCAAGCTTCGAGCACTACTTCTGGACCGGCTTCTACGTCGTCGATCCCGACCGGGACCGAGAGCTTGTGGTCGGCCCCTATCAGGGGACGCTCGGCTGCCTGCGGATCGCCTACGGCCGCGGGGTCTGCGGGACAGCCGCGGCGACCGGCCAGACTCAGCTCGTGCCGGACGTCCATGCCTTTCCTGGCCATATCGCCTGCGACGGACGGTCGGCTAGCGAGGTGGTGGTTCCGGTGTTCGACTCCGCCGGAAACCTGATCGCCGTCTTCGATGTGGACGCCACCGAGCCTGCCGCGTTCGACGCCGTTGACGCCGCCTGGCTGGAGAAGATTCTGCAGGCTGCCTTCAGCTAGAGCCGGTTAAGCTTCCGGTAAGGCTGATCGTGGAAATTGGTGATTAATTACAACGTGTTGCTCAGGGTCTAGCCGTGGCTCTCGCGCCCCCCCGAGGGCGGACAGTTCCAGTCGCCCCTGACACGAAACGGCACACGTCCCAGGGCATGTAGATTGCAGCGTGCGGGTCCACCTTTCCCTAACCGGGACAAGCTAGGACTTGAGACGATGTTGAGCGCAGAGACCTTTCACCCGAGCGACCTGTCGGAGACCGACATCTCCACCTGGCGCAGGCTGTGCACCAGCCGGCCGGAGTTCGCCAATCCGCTGTTGGGGCCGGACTTCGCCCTGGCGGTGGGCAAGGTTCGTCCCGACGCCCGGGTTACGGTCTGGCGCTGGCCGGGTCGCACGGCGGGGTTCCTGGCCTATCACCGGCGCCCGGGCAGCTATGCCCGGCCGATCGGCGCGCCGCTCTCCGACTATCATGGCCTGGTGGCTGAGCAGGGGCTGGACGCCGACGAGGCGATGGCCGTCGCGTGCCTGTCGGTCTACCGCTTCACCGGCCTGACCGATCCGAACCGCGCCTTCGCGGGCGGCGTCGTGCAGCGCGAGAGCTTCGTGATCGAGCTGGAAACCACCGCCGAGGCCTATCTGGAGGCCTTGCGGGCAGCCAGCCCCAAGCGGTTCAAGAACTATCGCCGCCTGGACCACAAGCTGGACCGCGAGGTCGGCGAGCTGTCGATCCGCGGCGCGGACCGCGACCAGGCCGCCTTCGACACCCTGCTGCGGTGGAAGCGCGAGCAACTGGCCCGCACCGGCGCCCACGGATTCCTGAACGCCGACTGGACGCAGGGGTTGTTGCAGTCCCTGTTCGAACGTCAGGAGGGCGATTTCCAGGGCCTGATGGTCAACCTCTATGCCGGAGACCGACTGGTGGCGGGGCACTTCGGCGTACGCCAGGGCGGGGTCTATCACCCCTGGATCGCCTCCACCGATCCGGAACTGGCCGCCTGGTCGCCGGGCCAGGTGTTCCTGGGCCGGGCCATCGCGGCCATGCCGGAGATGGGTCTGACCACCTATGACCTTGGTCCCGGCCACGAGCACTACAAGCGGCCCTATGCGCTGACGACCCGGATGATCGGGGAGGGCGTCGCCACCGCCGCCAACCTCGGCGGCCGTGCGGCCCAGGTTTCGGAACAGGCCTGGAGCCTGGCCGGCGGCCATGGCCAGGGGCCCGTGGGCAAGCTGCGACGCCGGTTAGACATCATCGCCAGCAGCGAGCTCTCGTTCGCCGGGCGCGCCCGCGGCCTGGCCCAGGCCATCGGCGCCCGTGTCCGCCGCCAGCCGGCCGAGCTGGAGGCCGTCTGACCCCATGCCCGCGCCGCGCGTCAGCCTGATCATTCCCACCCAGCGACGCCTGGACGGACTGGCCACGGCTGCGCGCTCGACCTTCGCCCAGGCCGGCGTCGATCCGGCGGTCCTGGAGCTGGTGGTGGTGGACAATGACCAGGTTCCGTCAGCCCAGGCTCTGACCCAGACCTTGGCGGCCCAGGCGCCGTTCCCGGTGGTCTATGTACATGAGCCCGAACCCGGGGTCGCCAACGCCCGCAACGCCGCCATGGCGAAGGCCCAGGGCGACTTCATCGCCTTCCTGGACGACGACGAGGAGGCCCCCGCCGGATGGCTGGCCGCGCTGTTGGCCGCCCAGGCGAAGTACGACGCCGATGTGGTGTTCGGACCCGTGCGCGGCCGCGCGCCCGCCGGCGTCGCCAAGCATCGCGCCTATCTCGAATGGTTCTTCTCCCGGGTCGGCGACGGTCCGCGCGAGGGGGTGATCGATCACTATTACGGCTGCGGCGACAGCCTGATCCGCCGCGCCAGCCTGCCCGACCCCAAGGCGCCCTTCTCGGCCATCCGCAACCATATCGGGGGCGAGGATGATTTGTTGTTCGGCGGCATGCGGGCCAAGGGCGCGCGGTTCGCCTGGGCGCCCGACGCCTGGGTCTGGGAAGACCCCGTGCCCAGCCGCCTGACCCTGGACTACACGATCGCGCGCGCCTTCGCCTACGGGCAGGGCCCTTCGGCCCACTGCGCCATCAGCAGCCCGCCCGACCGCCTGGGCGTGGCGCGCTGGATGGCGATCGGCGTGGCCCAGGCCGGCGTCTACGGCCTGATGGCGGGCCTGCAATGGCTGGTCCGCAGCCCGCGCTTCGCCTTCACCCTGGACCGCGCGGCCCGCGGCCTGGGCAAGACCCTGTGGTGGGGTCCCTTCAAGATTCACTTCTACGGCCTGAGGGCTCCGACATGAGCATCATCAACGACTGGACCCCCGAAAAAGGCGCCGCCTTCACCCGGTCAAACCTGGCCTTCGAGCACGGACTGCATGAGCGGCCGATGTTCAACGATGAGGGCCTGGAACAGCTGCTGGACCGCTATCCGCGCGAGAAGCTGGGGGTGTTCACCATGGGGGAGGATCCGGTGGCCTGGACCACCTGGCGACGGGGCTCGGCGGGCGGGCTGTCGGGGTCCAAGCTTCTGGAGGCCGCGCAGTCGGGCCGCATCTGGCTGAACCTGCGGGAGACCAACCTGCACCTGCCGCAGTACGCCGCCCTGGGCGATGAGATTTTCGCCGAAAAGGAGGCCCACGTGCCCGGCCTTCGCACCTTCAAGCGCGATCTGGGCATGCTGATCTCCTCGGCCAACGCCCAGGTCTTCTACCATCTGGACGTGCCCCTGGTGTCGCTTTGGCAGCTGCGCGGGGAGAAGCGGGTCTGGGTCTATCCGGTGGCCGATCCCTATGTGGGCGACGAGGCGCTGGAGAAGATCGTGTTGCGCGAGACCGCCGAGCAGTTCGCCTTCAATCCAGCCTGGGACGCGGGGGCGGAGGTTCACGACCTGACGCCGGGCAAGATGGTCACCTGGGCCCAGAACGCCCCGCACCGGATCGAGAACGGCCCGATGCTGAACGTCTCGCTGTCCATCGAATTCATGACCCCCCAGGCCCTGATGCGGGCCAATGTGATCTACGCCAACGGGGTCCTGCGCCGCCGGCTGGGCGCGAGGCGTCCGCGCATTCAGCATGGCTTTACGCCGGGCGCGCTGGGCAAGCTGGCGGTGGCGCGCGGCGCCAAGGCGCTGAAGCTGCAGAAGCCCAACCCGCGGGTGTTGCCCACCAGTTTCAAGCTGGACGGCGAGCGGCTGGGGAGCCTGTTGCCGGTTTAGCTCTTTCCTCCCCTGTGAAGCGGAGCGGAACGGGGGAGGGGAACCGCGCGGTAGGCGTGGTGGAGGGGGCGAGCCCCATCCACGGTGTCTGGTCACGCCCCCTCCACCGCCTAATCGGCGGTCCCCCTCCCCCGTGAACGGGGAGGGAAGAGGTTCACTCAGCCACGAACAGGTAGTCCTCCACCCCGGCATAGCCGTCGACCGCAGTAAAGTCCGGCCCCTTGTGGGCCCGGTAGCCCAGGGGCCGCAGGAGGTCCCAGATGTCGCTCGGTTTCGCGCCCGCGCGGGCCAGGGAGACGTCGGAGATTTCCAGGAAGAGGGCGGGTTTGAACTTGGCCAGGGTCTTCAGGCCGCCCTTCAGGACATTGACCTCCCAGCCTTCGACATCGGCCTTCAGGAAATCCAGGTGGGTCAGGCCCTCCTGCTGAGCGAAGGCGTCCAGGGTGGTCAGGGGGACGACTTGGTCCATGGTGTCGCGGGTGTCCTGCCCGTCCTCGCCGAAGTGGGCGATGCCGAAGCCCAGGCCGCCCCTGGCCTTGATGGGGGTGCGCAGGATCAGCTCCGCCGGGGCGTCCGACAGGCCCATGGGGATCACCGTCACCTGGGGCAGGCGGTTGAAGGCCAGGGACCGGGTCAGGATCGAGCGGGCATAGGCCGACGGCTCGAAGGCGTAGACCCTGCCCTGCGGCGCCATGCGGGCGAACAGCTTCGAAAACTGGCCGGCGTGGGCGCCCACGTCGATCACCACCGCCTCGGCTGGAATGTGCGGCGAGAAGACCGGGATCATTTCTCGATGGTGCTGGCGGACCGACGCCTTCAGGAGGTGGGCCAGGAAGTCGAAGCGGCGCTTCAGGGTCATTCGGGGCGCTCCGCAGCTTGGCCTTCGCGCCTTGTGGCCTAATTCGGCGCCGCTGTAATCTCCAGCCGCGCCGGGCCCCGTTGGCTTACCTCACGGCGCCCGCCTAAAGTGCGTTTCAACGCGCGAGACGCGCAATTCCAAAGGGAGCGGAACCATGGGCGAAGCCTATATCGTCGCGGCCTCACGCACGGCCGGCGGCCGCAAGGGCGGCAAACTGAAGGACTGGCATCCGGTCGATCTGGCCGCGAGTGTTCTCAATGACCTGCTCGACCGCACCGGCGCCGATCCGGCCCTGGTGGAAGACGTCATCATGGGCTGCGTCATGCAGGTGGGCGAGCAGTCGGTGAACGTGGCGCGCAACGCCGTGCTCGCCTCGCGCATGCCCGAGAGCGTGCCCGGCACAAGCGTCGACCGCCAGTGCGGCTCGTCTCAGCAGGCCCTGCAGTTCGCGGCCCAGGCCGTGATGAGCGGCACCATGGACATCGTCATCGCCTCGGGCGTCGAGAGCATGACCCGGGTACCCATGGGCCTTTCCGCCGCCCTGCCGGCCCAGAACGGCTTTGGCACCTATATGAGCCCGGGCATCCAGGAGCAGTACCCGAACATCCAGTTCTCGCAGTTCGTCGGCGCCGAGATGATCGCCGAGAAGTACGGGCTGACCAAGGATGAGCTGGACGAGTTCAGCTACTCCTCGCACCAGCGCGCCATCGCCGCGACCCAGGCCGGGGCGTTCAAGAACGAGATCTGCGCCATCGAGATCACCGACGCCGAGGGCAACAAGAGCGTCCACAACATCGACGAGGGCATTCGCTTCGACGCCAGCCTGGACGGCATCAAGGCCGTGAAGCTGCTGCGCGAGGGCGGCCGGATCACCGCGGCCTCCTCCAGCCAGATCTGCGACGGCGCCTCGGGCGTGATGATCGTCTCGGAAAAGGGCCTGAAGGAACTGGGCGTCAAGCCGCTGGCCCGCATCCACCACATGACCCTGCTCGGCCATGACCCAGTGATCATGCTGGAGGCGCCGATTCCCGCCACCGAACGCGCCTTCAAGCGGACCGGCATGAAGGCCGACGACATCGACTTCTATGAGGTCAACGAAGCCTTCGCCTCGGTGCCTGTCGCCTACATGAAGACCCTGGGCGTCGATCGCGAAAAGCTGAACGTCAACGGCGGCGCCATCGCGCTCGGCCACCCGCTCGGCGCCTCGGGCACCAAGCTGATGACGACCCTGCTGAACACCCTGGAAGCCAAGGGCGGCAAGTATGGCCTGCAGACCATGTGCGAAGGCGGCGGCATGGCCAACGTGACCATCGTCGAGCGCCTCTAGAACCTCAATCGGCTTGGCTTCCTTCGCTCCGTGCGGGAGAAGGAAGCCTCGCTGAATTGGGGACCGACTTGAGCCAGCCACGCATCGTCGCCGTCACCGGCGCATTCGGAATCCTGGGGTCCGCCGTCGCCCGCGCCGCGGCCGGGCAGGGGGCCAGGGTCGCGCTCATCGACTTCGCCAAGAGCGCCCCCGAGGGCCTGGTCGCGGCTTGCGGGCCCGACGCCCTGGCGCTCTCGGGCGTCGATCTCACCGATCCCGATGGGGCCAGGACCGCCATTGACGAGGCCGCCGCGCGGTTGGGCGGCCTGGACGCCCTGATCAATGTCGCCGGCGGCTTCGCCTGGCAGACCCATGCCGACGGGGACCCGGCGGTCTGGGACAGGCTCTACGCCCTGAACGTGCGGACCACGGCCAATGCGAGCCGCGCCGCCATCCCGCATCTGAGGGCCAGTTCGGCCGGCCGCATCGTCAATGTGGGCGCCAACGGCGCGTTGAAGTCCGCTGCCGGCATGGGCGCCTACGCCGCCTCCAAGGCTGGGGTCCACCGTCTGACCGAGAGCCTGGCGGAGGAACTGAAGGGAGAGGTCACGGTCAACGCCGTCCTGCCCTCGATCATCGACACGCCCGCCAACCGCGCCGACATGCCCGACGCCGATTTCGCGACCTGGGTGCGGGCCGACGAACTGGCCGCGGTGATCCTGTTCCTGGCCTCGCCGGCCGCCAGCGCTGTGACCGGCGCCCTGGTCCCGGTCACCGGGCGGGTCTAAACCGCCAACCTTGTTACGCCAAGGCCGCACGGCGGGGCGAATCGCCCCATCGAGGTGAGGAGGGTGGCGAGAGCTTACGAAGTAAGCCAGAACCGTCTCTGTTCCGGGGGAGGGGCGCGTGATGGGTATGCTGATGATCGCCGCGGCGGCCGCCGCTCTGGCCGCAGGCCAGCCGGCTGAGCTGGTGACCCCGGTGGCGGCGGCCACCTCCGAGACCGGGATCATCGCCTATCCCCCCAGCTTCTTCGCCGAGGCCTCGCCCTCGACGGCCTATGACATGGTCATCCGGGTGCCGGGCTTCTCCTTCGACAAGGGGACCGTGGTTCGCGGCTTGGCGGGGTCTGGCGGCAATGTGCAGATCGACGGCGAGCCGGCGGTGGCCAAGAACGACGCCCTGGACGAAATCCTCAGGCGTATCCCGGCGGGCGCCGTGGCCCATGTCGATCTGATCCGCGGCGGCGCGCCGGGCATCGACATGCAGGGCCGGACGGTGATGGTGAACGTGGTGCGCAAGTCCACGGCGGGCTTCCGCGGGGCCACGACCGCGGGCGCCTACGCACTGTATGACGGCCGGGTGCTGGGCAGCTTCCGGGCCGAGGGGCAGTGGCGCTGGGCCGGCGGGCGGTCCGCCGAGGCCTCGGTCGTCCTGGGCTACGGCCCTGACGACCAGCTGGGCGACGGCCGGCGAGTCCGCACCGCGGCCAATGGCTCGACCTTGATCCTCTCCGACGTGGACGCCGACGGGAAGGGCCTGCGGCAGTGGACCACCGGCGCTTATGAGACCCCGCTGGCCGGCGGCAAGCTGCGGCTGAACGCGGCCTATATGCTGACCCCCTATTCGTCGGAGATGACCGACCGCATCCGCTTTCCGGGTGGCAAGGAATACCAGTACGACACCATCGACCGGCTGCAGGCCGAGGTGGGCGGGCGCTTCACACGCCCTCTGACGCCGCGCCTGGACCTGGAGGCGGTGGCCTTCCAGCAGTGGAACAACAACAACACCAAGTCGCGGTTCGAGGGCGCCAACCTGGTTCGCCAGTTCGAGGGCGACCGCAAGTCCACCGAGAGCGTGGGGCGCGGCCATGTGCGCTTCGCCCAGTCACCCAGCCTCACCTGGGAATTCGGCGGGGAGGGCGCCTACAACAAGCTCGATAACACCACGACCCTGTTCCTGAACGCGGTGAAGGTGCGACTGCCGGCCGCCAGCGTGCTGGTGACCGAAAAGCGGGCCGAGGTGTTCGCCACCGCGACCTGGCGGCCGACCGAGGCCCTGACCGTCGAGGCCGGCTGGCGTCAGGAACGCTCGACCATCTCGTCGGAGGGCGACGTACTGCTGGAGAAGCAGCTGCAGTTCAGCAAGCCGCGGGTGTCGGCGACCTGGTCGGCGACGCCGGGCACCCAGGTGCGCCTGCGGGTCGAGCGGGAGGTCGGGCAGCTCAACTTCGACGACTTCGTGGCCCCGTCCTCGGTGGCCAACACCGGGACGGTGATCGCCGGCAATCCCGACCTGTCGCCGCAGCAGGCCTGGGTGGTGGAGGCCGCCGTCGAGCAGCGGTTCTGGAAGAGCGGCGCGGCGATCCTGACCGTCCGCCACTCTGAGCTGACTGACGTCATCGACCGCGCTCCGATCTTCGGTCCGGGCGGCACCGTCGCCGACGCCCCCGGCAATATCGGCGAGGGGACCAAGGACGAGGTGCAGGTCAGTCTCAGCGTGCCCCTGGACCGCTTCCGCATTCCGGCCGCGCAGCTGAAGGCCCAGGCGGTGTGGCGCCGCTCCGAGGTCATCGATCCGCTGACCTTGCAGACGCGCCAGATTTCCGGCCTGCGCCACATGGAGTGGGATATGCACTTCAGCCAGGACCTGCCGCGCTGGAAGTCCAACTGGGGCATCGACGTCAACAAGGGCGGCTCCAACGCCAACGACTCCTACGGCTGGCGCGATAGAGCCTATCGGCTCTCGGAGATCGAGACGCGCAAGCTGGACACCTGGGTGACCCTGTACGGGGAGTACAAGCCCAAGGCCGACCTGAGCGTCCGGTTGGAGCTCATGAATGTGACCGAGCGTAGCGCTCAGCGGACCCGTGAGGTCTATGCGGGGCCGCGCGACCGCAGCGCCCTGCTCTATACCGACGTGCGCGATCTGCGCTGGGGCCGGGTCTGGAACCTGCGGATTCGCAAGAGCTTCTAGGGCTTGGGCGCGGCTGGGACGGGCGCCGGCGGAGGATTGGCGTTGGCCACCCGCCACACGGTGTCGCCACTGTCGTCGGCTACCAGCAGGGCGCCGGCGTTGTCGATCGCCACCCCGGCTGGCCGGCCTTGGGCCTCTCCCTTGGCGTTCAGGAAGCCGGTGAGGAAGGCCTGGGGCGGACCCGCGGGCTTGCCGTTGGCGAAGGGGATGAAGACCACGCGATAGCCGTTCAACGGCTTGCGGTTCCAGGAGCCGTGCTGGCCGATGAACACGCCGCCCTTGTAGCCTGGTGGAAAGGCCTCAGCCCGGTAGAAGGCCAGGCCGAGCGAGGCGGTGTGGGGTCCGAGGGCGTAGTCGGGGACCAGGGCCTTGGCCACCAGGTCCGGCCGCGGCGGGCTCACCCGCGTATCGACCGTCTGGCCGTAATAGCTGTAGGGCCAGCCGTAGAAGCCGCCTTGGGCGACGCTGGTCATATAGTCGGGGACCAGGTCATCGCCGAGTTCGTCGCGCTCGTTGACCGCCGTCCACAGCTTGCCGGTCACCGGCTCCCAGTCCATGCCGTTGGGGTTGCGCAGGCCGGTGGCGTAGGGTCGACTGGGCCCCTCGGGCAGGGTGAATTCGACGATCTGGGCGCGGCCGGCCTCGGCGGCCATGCCGTTCTCGCCGACGTTGGAGTTGGAGCCGACGGTGGCGTAGAGCTTCTGCCCGTCCGGGCTGGCGATGATGTTCTTGGTCCAGTGATGATTGAGCGGCCCGCCGGGCAGGTCGAACACCTTGGTCCCGGTCCCCTGCACCTTGGTCTGGCCGTCGGAATAGGCGAAGGCGACGATGGAGTCGTCGTTGGCCACGTAGAGGGTGTCGCCCACCAGGGCCATGCCGAATGGCCGCTTCAGCCCCTGGGCGAAGATCGCCTTGGTGTCGGCCACGCCGTCTGCGTCGGAGTCGCGCAGCAGCATGATCTTGTTGGGGCTCTCCTGCAGGGCCCCGGCGCGCTTCTGGATCAGTTGGGCGACCCAGGCCTTCAAGTTCTCCGGCTGCTTGGGCTCCGACGAGGACTCGGCGGCCAGCACGTCGCCATTGGGCAGGACCAGCAGCCAGCGGGGATGATCCAGCCCGTCGGCGAAGCGCGTGACGACAAAGCCCGGCGGCGCCTTGGGCGCCCCATCCTTGGGCCAGCCCACAAACTTGGCGACGTTCACCGTCGGCAGCGCGCTCGTGGTGGGGGTGGGAAGCTCCGGCTTTGGCCCGAACCCGGCGAAGGGATCAGAAGCGCCCTGGCCGCAGGCGGTCACGCCGAACGCCGCCGCGGTTGCAGTCAACAAAACCGAACGCATGGACGTCTCCCAATCTTCGACCGCAGGACAATGCCTGGCTCGGCCCGCGGTTCAGCCTAGCATGGCTCAGGCCGACTGATGAGCGGCGCAGGTTGACGCCTCCGGCGCTCAAGCGGAAGCTCCCAAGGTGAAGCTTCACCAGGAAGCGAACTTTTGGGGCGGAAATCATGAGCGTTGAACTGACCATGCTGACCTACTCGGTCGGCCTGCTTTTCGTACTGGTCTTCCTACAGGCCCTGGCGGGCATCCGGGCCCAGGGCGCGGTTCCCCTGGCCAATTCGCGCGACGACCTGCCGCCGCCGAGCGGCTTCCACGCCCGGATGAAGCGGGTGGTGGACAATCACCGCGAGGGCCTGACCATGTTCGCGCCCCTGGTGCTGGTGGCGGCGGTGGCCGGTGTCTCCAGCGAGATCACCGTCCTGGGCGCTCAACTGTTCTTCTACTCCCGCGTGGCCCACGCGGCGCTCTACATCCTCGGCGTGCCGATGGTGCGTCCCCTGGCCTGGGTCGTTGGCCTGGCCGGCACCGTCATGGTGTTTGCCGCCCTGGTCGGCCTGGCCTAGAGGGGCTCCTAAGCGCCTCCCTTCGGGGGGCGCGACCGGAGGCTCGCATGACCCGTCACCTCGGCTCCTGTCACTGCGGCGCGGTGACCTTCGCCATCGAGGCGGAGATCGAGCACCTCACCGCCTGCGACTGCTCGCTGTGCGTGAAGAAGAACGCACGGATGGTGCGGGTGCATGAGGACGCCCTGACCGTGCTGTCGGGCGCGGACCAACTGGGCGTCTATGTCTGGAACACTCACAGGGCGCGGCATCACTTTTGCCGCACCTGCGGGATCTATGTGTTTCACCGCAAGCGCGCGGCGCCGGACATGTATGAGGTCAACGTCTTCTGCCTGGACGGCTTCGACCCCTCAACCTTGCCTGTCCGCTCCAGCCAGGGTGTGGGCATGTCGGTGGCCGCGGAGGGCGCGCGCGACGTCTGGCCCGGGCCCAGACAGGCTTGAGACGGGGTTGCGGCGACGGGCTGACGGGGGTATGGCGCGGCCATGCTCGATCACCTGAAGGCGAATAACAAGGCTTGGGCCGCGCGCAAGGTCGCGGCCGATCCCGGCTTCTTCAAGCGGCTCATGGGCCAGCAGGCGCCCGACTATCTCTGGATCGGCTGCTCCGACAGCCGGGTGCCGGCCAGCGAGATCGTTGATCTCGATCCGGGTGAGTTGTTCGTGCACCGCAATGTGGCCAACCTGGCCCCGCCGCAGGACGCCAATTACCTCTCGGTCCTGCAGTTCGCCGTCGAAGTGCTGAAGGTGAAGCATATCATGGTGGTGGGTCACTATGGCTGCGGCGGCGTGGCCGCGGCTGTGGACGGCGGCCGGCGAGGTCTGGTGGATCACTGGCTGCACCCCATTCGTGAAGTCCACGAGGCGCACCGCTGCGAGCTGGACGAGCTGGGCAGTCAGACCGAGCGCCTCGACCGCCTGTGCGAGCTGAACGTCATCCGTCAGGTGCAGAACGTGGCCAGCGATCTCTTTGTCCAGGACGCCTGGAAACGGGGCCAGGACCTGTGGGTGCATGGCCTGGTCTATTCCTTGGAAGACGGCCTGCTGAACGATCTCAATGTCTCGGTGGGCGACCACCGCGAACCCTGAGCCGGGCGCGGCGGCGCGTCCGCCTGACCACCTATCAACAAGCCAGTTGCGTTCGGCCCGTGGGGGGCTGAGGCGGCCGCTTGCGTGCTTGGTCAGGCGCAGTTTGTGTATAGTCATAGTAATTCAAAATACAGATTTGATTAAATCCTTATTCACCTTGAAGCTAAACTACGCTTTAAATCGAAAGCCTCATAAGCGTTCTCGACAAGTTCAATCAACAAACAAAACACAAACACACAGTCGGGAACACGCCATGAAGACCTTTGCTGCTTTCGCCCTCGCCGCCACCGTCGCCGCCTTCTCCGTCCCCTCGTTCGCCGCTGAGGCTGCGTCGTCGGTGAACGTGCAGAGCGTCCGCATCGCCCTGGCCGGCAAGTCCGTCACTCAGGTTCGCACGGAAATCCGCGACGCCGCCTCGAAGGTCTGCGGCGCGCCGGCCGGCGACTGCTGGGCCGCTGCGGTGCGGAAAGCCAACAGCGATTTCAACGCCATCAACCGCGCCCGTCAGGCCGCCGCGCCGTCTCCAGTCCGCGCCGCCAAGCTTGAGAATGGCCGCACCGGCGTCGTCAGCGTCCGGGTCGCCCTGGCGGGCCGGTCGAATGAACAGATCGCGGCCGATATCGCCGCCGCCGCCGACACTGTCTGCAAAGCGACCAACGATTACGCCCACGGCTACCGCGCCTGCGTGACCGTCGCCGTGCGCTCGGCCAAGGTGCAGCTGCGCCAGCTGGCCCGCGCCGAGGGTTCAACTCAAGTCGCCTCGATGTAAGAGACAGCGTCTCCATCAGGTGTTGAAGCCGCTGGCGCTGGTCCCCCCAGCGTCAGCGGTTCTCGTTTGCGCGCATGCCGCCACGTCACACTTGGCGCGCGGTTTCAGAGGCTTAGACTAGGGCCAACAAACCAGGATGCGCGGAGGAACAGACATGGCCGATTTCGGATCCGACATCGAACTCGAGGACTTCCGTGCGGAGGCCCGCGCCTGGCTGGAGGCCAACTTCCCGGCCTCGCTGAAGGGCAAGGGAAACCTTGCCGCCACCGAGGTGACCACCACCCACGCCGAGCTCAAGGCCTGGCGCAAGGCCATCGGTCTGAAGGGCTGGGCCACCCCCACCTGGCCGGCGGAATATGGCGGCGGCGGTCTGTCGCCCCAGCAGGCCAAGGTCCTGGCCCAGGAGATGGGCAAGATCGGCGCGTTCAATCCGATGATGTTCGGGATGGGCGTGACCATGATCGGTCCGACCATCCTGGACTACGGCACCGACGAGCAGAAGAAACAGCACATCCCGCCCATCGTGCGCGGCGACGTCCAGTGGTGCGTGGGCTATTCCGAGCCGGGCGCTGGCTCCGACCTGGCGTCCCTGCAGATGAAGTGCGAGGACGCCGGCGACCACTACGTCATCAACGGCCAGAAGACGTGGACGAGCGGGGCCCAGTACTCCGACTGGTGCGGGGCGCTGGTGCGCACCGACTTCGCGGCCAAGAAGCATGAGGGAATCAGCTTCATGCTGATCGACATGCACCAGAAGGCCATCGATCCGCGGCCCATCGCCCTGATCGCCGGCGCCTCTCCGTTCTGCGAAACCTTCTTCACCGATGCGCGGGCCGAGAAGGCGGGCCTGTTGGGGCCGCTGAACGGCGGCTGGACGGTGGGCAAGCGCCTGCTGCAGCACGAGCGGGCCAGCCAGACCGGGACAGGCGGCGGTGGCCGCACCGTGCCGCTGAACGAGATCGCCAAGCGCTATGTCGAGGTCGATGAGGACGGTCGCATCGCCGACCTGGACCTGCGCACGCGCCTGACCCGGCACCTGATGGACGCCCGCATCCACGGCCTGACCCTGGCCCGGGTTATGGCGGAATCGAAGGAAGCCTCGGGAGCCACCAACGGCGCCTCGGTGCTGAAGAACTCCGCCACGGTGGTGTCCCAGGGGCGCGCCGAACTGACCCTGGAGATCATGGGCCACCAGGGCCTGGGCTGGACCGGCGGCGATTTCACCCAGGAAGAAATCGAGTCCGTGCGCGGCTGGTTGTCAGGCAAGGCGATGTCGATCTATGGCGGCTCCGTCGAGATCCAGAACAACATCATCTCAAAGCGCATCCTGAACCTGCCCGACACCAGCCAGTCCACCTGACGGGTTGATTTCGGCCACCCTGTCGGAACGGGCAGGGGAGGTCCGTCGTTGGAGGACAAGCCAAGGCGGACGTCCTCGGGGCGTCATCGCAGACCCCTATGGTTCGCCGCCCTGGCCAATACGCCGCGAGCGGCCGACGGCGGAGCTGACGTCAAACAGTCTCAATCGCGGTGATATTTCGCGGGTCCCAATTGCGAGAGGCTCGCCTTGCCGAATCCCGACACACGCCCCTGGCGCCAGCGTCTGGCCCCTTACCAGCAGCCCAGCGCCGGTCGTTCGATCCTGGAGATCGTGATGACGGCGGCCCCCCTTGCGGCGATCTGGGGGGCGGCCTGGGCAGCGGCGCACTTCGGGCTTTGGTGGGTGGCCCTGTTGCTTGCGGTTCCGGCGGCTCTGTTCCTGGTGCGGCTGTTCATGGTGCAGCACGACTGCAGCCACCGGGCCTTCTTCCGCAATCGCCACGCTAATGACTGGATCGGCCGGGTCATCGGGGTGCTCACCGTGACGCCCTACGACTGCTGGCGCCAGACCCATGCCATCCACCACGCCACCTCCGGCGACCTGGACCGTCGGGGCCTCGGCGACATCCTGACCCTGACGGTGGAGGAGTACCGCGCTCTACCGCTGTGGCGGCGGGTCGGCTACCGGCTGTATCGGCATCCGTTGGTGCTGTTCGGCATCGGCCCGGCCTATGTCTTTCTGCTGGAGCAGCGTCTGCCCAGCGGCCTGATGAAGGGCGGCTGGCGACCATGGTTGAGCGCCATGGGCACCAATGCAGGCATCGCCGTCTTCCTGGTGATCGTCGCCCTGCTCGCGGGCTGGCAGGCCCTGCTGCTGGTCAATCTGCCGACCTTGGTGATCGCGTCGTCCATCGGGGTCTGGCTGTTCTATGTGCAGCACCAGTTCGAGGGCACCTACTGGGCGCGGCGCGACGACTGGGATCTGACGGAGGCGGCGCTGAAGGGCGCTTCGCACTATCACCTGCCGCAGCCCCTGCGCTGGATGACCGCCAATATCGGCGTGCACCACGTGCATCACATCGCTAGCCGCATCCCCTTCTACCGGTTGCCCACCGTCCTGAAGGATCACCCGGAGCTGTGCGAGGCCGCCCGGCTCTCGGTCCCGCAAAGCATCCGCGCTGTGCCGCTGTCGCTGTGGGACGAGGCCAGCGAGCGGCTGATCTCCTTCCGCCAGCTGGCGCGGCAGACCCGGGCCGCCGCGGCCGCCTAGAGGTTAAGCTTCACCGCGGCTGCGTCGAAGGTGGTCATCTCGGCTGCCGAGTCGATCATGCAATCCAATTAGACTTGTCGGAGCTGCGGGTTGACGTCCCCAGGTTTTAATATATTGCTATATAGCAATATAGATGGGTGACGATATATGCAGTCAGGGGTGCATCAAATGGATCTTGTGTTCGGCGCCCTGGCCGATCCAACGCGGCGGGCGATCCTGGCGCGGCTGGCGGAGGGGGAGGCGACGGTCAACGAGCTCGTGGCGCCTTTTTCCCTGAGCCAGCCGACGATCTCCAAGCATCTGAAGGTGCTGGAGGGGGCAGGGCTGGTCTCGCGGGGCCGTAACGCCCAGTTCCGACCGGTGCGCCTGAACGCCAAGCCACTGGCCGAGGCCTCCCGCTGGATCGGCGACTATCGCCGGTTCTGGGACGAGAGCCTCGACCAGCTCGAAGCCTATGTGAAAGACCTCCAGGCCAAGGGAGAGCCATCATGAGAACCGTCGAAACCGATCGCGAGATCACCCTGACCCGGGTCATCGACGCCCCGGCCGCCCTGCTGTTCGAGGCCTATTCGCGGCCCGAGCACATCATGAGGTGGTTTGGCCCGGTGGGCTGGCCCGTGACCCTGGCGGAGATCGACTTCCGGGTCGGGGGCACGTTCAAGTTTGCGATGACCGGGCCGAGCGGTGTGCAGAACGAGCCCTTCGGTGGGACCTATCTGGAGATCGTTCCGAACAGGAAGATCGTCTACGACAACGGCTTCAACTTCGAGAAGATGATGGTGGTCACCGTCACCTTTGACGAGGCGGACGGGAAGACCAGGCTGACCCTGCACACGGTGTTCGCCAGCGACGAGATTGCGAAGATGCATATCGGCGGCGGCTTCGAGGAAGGGACCAATTCGGGTCTGGACCAACTGGAGGACCTGGCGGCCGATCTCGCCTCGCGGATCGGCGGCGGTTAGGGCGCTGCCCCTGGGCAAGTTGGGACCGCCCGCCTATGTGGGAAACGCGCCGGCGCTGGACCCGCGCCAGCCCAAGGACGCCCATGCCCTCGCTTTTTGATCCGCTCGTCGTCGGCGATCTGACCCTTCCCAACCGGGTGATCATGGCGCCGCTGACCCGCAGCCGCGCGGGCGACAGCCGCATCCCGAACGCCCTGATGGCCAAGTACTACGAGCAGCGCGCCACGGCCGGCCTGCTGATCTCTGAAGGCGTGCCCGTCGATCCGATGGGCGTCGGCTATGCGGGCGTGCCCGGCATCTGGTCGGCTGAACAGACCCAAGGCTGGCGGCAGGTGACCTCGGCGGTGCATGCCGCGGGCGGGCGCATCTTCATGCAGATCTGGCATGTGGGCCGCATCTCCGACCCGACCTTCCTGGACGGTCGCGCTCCAGTGGCGCCCAGCGCCATCGCCGCCAAGGGCCATGTGAGCCTGCTGCGTCCCGAGCGGCCCTATCCGACCCCACGCGCCCTGGAGACCAGCGAGGTCCAGGACGTGGTGGAGGCCTTCCGCCTTGGCGCCCAGAACGCCCAGAAGGCGGGCTTCGACGGCGTGGAACTGCATGGCGCCAATGGCTACCTGCTCGACCAGTTCCTGCAGGACGGCGCCAACCAGCGCACCGACCAGTACGGCGGCTCCATCGCCAATCGCGCCCGGCTGATGCTGGAATGCGCCGACGCCGCTGTGTCGGTCTGGGGATCTGACCGCGTGGGCATGCACCTGGCGCCGCGCGGCGACGCCCACAACGTGGGCGACAGCGATCTGGCGGCAACCTTCATCCACGTCGCCACGGAACTGGGCAAGCGCAAGCTGGCCTTCCTCTGCGCCCGCGAGGCGGAGGGGCCCGACAGCCTGGGGCCGCAGCTGAAGAAGGCGTTCGGGGGTGTCTACATCGCCAATGAGCGCTTCACCGGGGCGTCAGCCCAGGCCGCCCTGGACGCCGGCTGGGCCGACGCCGTGGCCTTCGGCAAGGACTTCCTGGCCAATCCCGACCTGGTCGAGCGCCTGCGCACCGGGGCGGAGCTGAACCGCTGGAACCTGGCGACCTTCTATGCGCCCGGCGCCGAGGGCTATACCGACTATCCGACCCTGTCAGAGCTGCAGGCGGCCGGCTAGGCCGGGTCGCAGGCCATCAACCCCCAGCGTCCTTTCAGGAAGCCCCGGCGCACCATCCCCGCGAGGATCGCGGCCTTGAGCCCGGCTTCGCGAGACCGCGCGCCGGAAGCCCAGCGTACAACGCCCCGGAAGGGAAGCCCCACGGCGCCGGAAATCAGGTCAGCGGCGAGGCCGGCGACGGAGACGCCTGTGGTCTTTCCATTCGGCGTGAGGTCGGGACCCAGGGCGTCATCGAGGGCCCGAAGCTCCGCCTGCAGCGATGGACAGTCGCCCGCGTGGGTCAGGTCATAGGGCGCGACCGCCGCGCGCAGCAGCACGTCCGGCGCGGTCTCTCGGATGACGCTGAGATCGCGCAGGGGCTGAACCGCGGCGCGACCCAAGTCCGAGTCCGCGCCGGGCCGAGGCATCGGCTGGGTGGCGCAGCCGGCCAGGAGGGTCAGGCCGGCAAGGGCCGAGACTCGCAAGGTTGTCCGACGTTTCGCCATCATGGGGCGGGAGCCTGGGCTGTGGCGCTGATTGCGGTCAAGGTCTGACGGAACTCTGCCAGCAGCCGCTCGCGCGCCGTATCGTCCTGCGCCGACTGGAGCGCCTGATCCAGTTCGATCAACAGTCCGGCCCGGGCGTTGTGCCAGTCGGGCGCGGCCACGGCGCGGGCGGCGATGCGGTGAACGGTCTCGCAGGCCGCCTGAACCTTCGAGCCGCTCAGGACATAGCCCTCGTCCATCCCCGGCAGGGCGATGCGTTCGGGCCCGATCCCCGCGGCCACGAGGCGCGTCCGCAGGCCCTCCCGAGCCGAGGGCTCGCCATGCAGGATGAACACCTGCCCGGCGACCGGCCCGCGCGCCTTGACCCAGTTGGTCAGGCCTGAGGCGTCGGCGTGAGCGGAATAGACGTCCAGAGCCCGGATGCGCGCCCGGACCTGGATCTGCTCGCCCTCGATCGAAACCCGGCTGGCGCCGTCCTGCAGGATGCGGCCGAGCGTCCCCATCGCCTGGAAGCCCGACAGCAGAACAGTGGCGTCCTTGCGCCAGAGCAGGCGTTTCAGGTGCCGCCGCACCCGGCCGGCGTCGCACATGCCACTCGCGGCCATGATCAGATGCCAGCCCCTCAGCTTCTCAAGGCTGTCGCTCTCCCTGGGCTTGCGCAGGAACCGCAGGCGTCCCCCGGAATGCAGGTCCTGGAAGGGGTTGCTCTCCGTAGTCCGGTTCCAGCCGCGCTGCTGGAAGATCTCGGTCGCCTCGATGGCCAGGGGCGAGTCCAGGAAGATGTCGGCCTTGGGGATCTGGCCGTCGTCCATGATGGTGAGGATGTCGGCGAGCAATTCCTGGGAGCGTTCGACCGCGAAGGCCGGAATGAGCACCGGCCCGCCCGCCGCGTGGGCGTCGAGCAGTTCCTGGGTCAGCACCGCGCGCCGGGCCTGGCCGTCAAGATCCAGCCGCTCGCGGTCGCCATAGGTGGACTCCACGATCACGTGGTCGACCCCGCTGGGGCCATCGGGATCGGGGGAATAGTCGCGCCCGCCGCTGCCGATGTCGCCGGAGAATAGCAGCCGGACAGGACTTTCCGCCGTCTCGACCTGAAGCTCGATGGAGGCGGCGCCCAGGATGTGGCCGGCCTCCCAGTAGGTGGCGGACAAGCCCGGCAGGATGGCCGCCGCAACCCCCAGCTTCACCTTCTTGAACTGCTCCATGACCTTGGCGGCGTCGCGCTCGGTGTAGATCGGCTCGACGGTGGGACGGCCTCGCCGCTGGTTGCGGCGATTGAGATGACGGACCTCGGTCACCTGGATGCCGCCGGCGTCGGCCAGCATGATGCCGCACAGGTCGCGAGTGGCGGCCGTGGCGTAGATCGGGCCCGAGAAGCCGGCCTTCATGAGTTTCGGCAGCAGACCCGAGTGGTCGATGTGCGCGTGGGTCAGCAGGACCGCGTCAATCTTGCCGACATCGAAGGGGAAGTCGTTGTAGTTCAGGGCCTTAAGGGTCTTCGAGCCCTGGAACATCCCGCAGTCGATCAGCACGGCCGCGCCATCCACCTCAAGGCGCGCAGAAGCCGGTGACGCAGCCGGCGGCGCCGTGAAATGTCAACTTGACGGTCAAGGGTGCGCTCCTGGGGAGGGGGTCAACTGGCTGCCGGGCGGTCGCCGAAGGTCTGGGCGACGGCCTGGCGAACCTCGGTCAGCACGTCGCCCACCGCTTCCCAGGTGATGCCGGGGACGATGCCGCCGATGTGTCTGTGATCCAGCATCCGAAGCCCGCAGACGGCGGCCAGATGCAGGTCGAACACCGTCATCAGGGCCTGAAGGGCGCCGCTCTCCCGGACCCACGACTCCGGCGCGCCCGAGAAACTGAAGCTGATGAGGTTCTTTCCCTCAAGCAGGGGTTCGGTGCCGCCCGAGATCGGCGCGTAGCCGAAGCCCATGCTGAAGACACGGTCGACATAGCCCTTCAGCATCGCCGGAGGCGCGTTGAACCACAGGGGGTAGATGAAGGCGAAGGTCTCGGCGTCGGCCAGAAGCCGCCGTTCCTCCAGCACGTCAGCCCCGAAGACGTAGCCGGCCGGGCCCGGGATCTCCTCGGCCTTGAGGCAGGGGTCGAAGCCAAGCTGGTAGAGGTCACGCACCACGGTCTGGTGGCCAAGGGCCTCTGCGGCCTCGGCATAGGCCCCCGCCGCCGCGCGGGTGAGGCTGTCGGGATTGGGGTGGGCGACGATGATTGCGTGTTTCACGACGGGCGGTCCGTCGCGGCGAGATGCTCGTCCACCTGCACGAGGTCGTTGTGACCAAACCCCTTCCGGTAGTCCAAGACCGAGATCACCTGCGGCCGCAGATGGAACATCGCCATCTCGCCGGCCGGGGTGGAGACGTACTGGGCCAGTTCCGGGAACTTCTCCAGGAACAGCAGGCCGATCCGCGCCAGGTCGTCGGGGTCGGTGACCTCGGTCGCCTGGCCGCCGAGGGAGAGGCCGCGGATTTCGGCCCAGTCGCGATAGGGCAGGTCGATCGTCGCCGACACCCGGGGGTCGCGCGTCAGATTGCGCGCCTTCTGCGACTGCTGCCCGCACCCAAAATAGATGTCGAGGCCTTGGCTGGCGTAGCTCACCGTGGTGGCCTGGGGTGCGCCGTCGGGCCTGAGGGTCGCGAGCGTCAGGTCCTTGCCCTCTTCAAGGATTGCGACGATGTCCTGGTGGATATCGGGCTTCATCGATCTTGCTCCGGCGAAGATTGAGGCCAGGATGACCCCGGACGAGGCGGGTGGCGTTGCGCCAGATCAAGTCGAAGGCCACCTCCGGTCTTAGTCTGCGCCACGCCTGGAGATCCGTATGTCGAGCCGCCAACCAGAGCCCAATGCGGCGCAACTGATCTCGCCCGCCTATCGCCTTGCGGCCTTGGATCAGGATTTCCTGCTGAGTTCTTCCATGCGGGGCGTTCGGTTCCTGCTGGAATTTTCCAAGGTGGACGAGGCGCTGACCGCCTGGGGGGTGAGATCCACCCTGGTGGTGTTTGGCAGCGCCAGGATCGCGGAGGACGGCCCGGGCCGGCAGGCGCAGTGGTATGCCGCGGCCCGGGCGCTCGGCGGCATTGTCTCACAGAGAGGCGGTGCGATCCGCACCGCCGACCGCCTGCGCGACAACGTGATCGCCACAGGCGGCGGACCCGGGATCATGGAGGCGGCCAACCGCGGGGCGGCCGATGTCGGCGCGCCGTCCATTGGGTTCAATATCAGCCTGCCGCATGAGCAGGGGCCCAACCCGTACTCGACCCCGGAGCTGACCTTCCGCTTCCACTACTTCGCCATGCGCAAGATGCACCTGGCCATGCGCGCCAACGCCCTGGTGGTGTTCCCGGGGGGCTTCGGGACCCTGGATGAGCTGTTTGAGATCCTGACTCTGCGTCAGACCGGCAAGTCGCCGCCTATTCCCGTGGTGCTGTTCGACGAGCCCTACTGGCGCTCGGTCATCAATTTCGACGCCTTGGTCCAGGCGGGGATGGTGGACGCCGCCGATCTGGAGATCTTCCGCTTCGCCGGGAGCGCCGAGGAAATCTGGTCGGAGCTGCTGGCCTGCGGCCTGACGGTCGCGACCGAGCGGGGCGACGGGCCCTAGGCGCTCGCCCGGCCAAAGATGGAGGAATGTTCATCTTCGTTCGGATGTTTTGCGGCGGACAGCCTGCCGCTCGCAGGCCATTCTGCGCTGACAAGATTCCAAGGGGGCGCGGATGCGTAGTCAGTTCATGTGTGCGGCGGCCATGGCCGTCCTGCTGGTGGCGGGGCCCGCCAGCGCCGCCGACAAGCCCGAGTTCGGCGAGGTCGGCCTCGACCTCGCCGGCATGGACAAGACCGTCGCGCCCGGTGACGACTTCTACGCCTATGTGAACGGCGGCTGGCTGAAGACCGCCACCATCCCGGCCGACCGTTCCAACTACAGCGACGTGGCCCGCCTGCGCGAACAGAGCCTGGCGCGGGTTCGCGGCATTGTGGAGGCCGGCTCGGCGTCGCCTGGTTCGCCGGACGCCCGGAAGTTCGGCGACATCTATGCCAGCTTCATGGACGAGGCGGCCATCGAGGCGGCCGGGATCACGCCGCTGAAGGCCGACCTGGCGATGATCGCGGCGGTGAAGACCCCTCAGGACGTGGCGCAGGTCATGGCGGCCCTGGAGCGCAAGCAGCGTCCGTTCGGTTATGGCTCCCCCCAGCCCAGCTTCCCGGTCTATCCGGCGGTGGGCATCGACGCCAAGGACCCGACGAAGGGCTCGTCGGAGCTGGTGCAGGGCGGCCTTGGCCTGCCCGACCGCGAGTACTACCTGACCGACGATCCGAAGTTCGCCGCCGCGCGGGCGGCCTACAGGACCTACCTGACCCAGATCTTCACCCTGGCGGGCTTTGGCGAGAGCGCGGCGCGGGCCGACCGGATCATCGCCTTCGAGACCGCCCTGGCCAAGGTGCATTGGAGCCGGGTGGACTCCCGCGACGCCGACAAGGTCTACAATCCCATGACCCCGGCCCAGCTGATCGCCGCGGCGCCGGGCTTTGACTGGAAGACCTATCTGGACGGGGCGGGCTTCGGCGCGCGGCCGGTGCTGATCCTGAACCAGACCAGCGCCATCACCGGCTTCGCCAAGCTGGCCGGCGCGACCGACATGCAGACCTGGCGCGACTACCTCGCCTCGCGCCTGATCAAGGACGCCGCGCCGGTCCTGCCCAAGGCCTTCGTCGAGGCTGACTTCGCCTTTCATGGCAAGGCGCTGACCGGCACGCCGGAGCTCAACGCCCGCTGGAAGCGCGGCGTCGGCGCGGTGAACCTCGCCATGGGCGACGCCGTAGGCAAGTCCTACGCCGCCCAGTACTTCCCCCCTGAGGCCAAGGCCAAGATCGAGGACCTGGTGGGGGAGGTGAAGGCCGCCTTCTCCCGCCGGATCGACCGCCTGGACTGGATGGCGCCGCAGACCAAGGTCAGGGCCAAGCTCAAGCTCGCCAACCTGCGCGTCGAGGTGGGCTATCCGGAGACCTGGCGTGACTATTCAGCCCTCACCATTGTGCGTGGCGAGGCCTTCGCCAACAGCCAGCGGGCCGCGGCGTTCGAATACGCCCGCAACCTCGCGGAGATGGAAAAGCCGGTGGACCGGGCCCAGTGGTGGCTGACCCTGACGCCGCAGACGGTGAACGCCTTCAACGCCGGGCCCCTGAACAAGCTGGCCTTCCCGGCGGGCTTCCTGGCCGCCCCGTGGTTTGATCCGGCCGCCGATCCGGCGGTGAACTACGGCGCCATCGGATCGGTGATCGGCCACGAAATCAGCCACAGCTTCGACGACCAGGGCGCCAAGTTGGACGAGCAGGGGCGGCTGATCGCCTGGTGGACGCCGGCTGACCTGACGGCCTTCGAAGCCTCCACCGGCAAGCTGGCGGCGCAGTACGACGCCTATCAGGCCCTGCCGGACCTGAAGCTTAACGGCCGACTGACCCTGGGGGAGAACGTGGGCGACCTGGGAGGCCTGGCGGCGGCGCTGGACGCCTATCACGCCAGCCTTGGCGGCAAGCCCGCGCCGGTGATCGGCGGACTGACCGGCGACCAGCGCTTCTTCATGTCCTACGCCCAGAGCTACCGGACCCTGATGCGCGAGCCCTTCCTGCGCCAGATCATCGCCACCGATCCTCACGCGCCGGGGCAGTTCCGGTCCTATGAGGTGCGCAACTTCGACGCCTGGTACACGGCCTTTGACGTCAAGCCCGGCCAGAAGCTGTACCTGGCGCCGGCCGACCGGGTTCGTATCTGGTAGGGGGCGCTCCTACCGGAGCTGGCTGTCCTTGCTGCCCCTGCGGTTGATGCCGGCGACGACGATGCGGGCGTCGCGGCCGGCCTGACATTGGACGCAGGTGCGGGCGCCGGGCAGCGCGCGGCGGCGGGCCTCCGAAATCTCGTCACCGCACGCGACGCACTGCTCGGTGCCTTCGCCTACCGGCAGGCGCGCCCGTGCAGTGAGCACGCCGTCGGTGATGGTGTCCTCGATCTGATCGAGAACCGCACCCTCATGCGCCCAGCCGGTCGCCATGTCTTCAATGTCCTTGTTTGTGAGGGTGTTAGATGGGAATTCGCGCGGCGATTTCCAGGGCGGCTTGGACGCGGCTGTCGATCCGCCGGGTGTCCGCTGAACCCCTGGCGCGGGGCGCTGTTCCGCCGAGTGTCCGACAGACGGATCTTTTCAGGGCTCGTGACGGAATTTATCTGGCGCGGCGCGGCGGAATCCCCGCGGGCCTGCAACTGAGGTCGCCCCATGGTGTTGAGGCATCTTCGGAGACGCACCCGGCGCTCCGGTTGGGAGGACGCCATGCCGACATGCCCGACGACCTCGAACCGGTCTGACCTCGGATGATCCCGCAAACCGCTGCGGCCGGCCATGAGGCGGTAAACACCCCCAATCGGGAGCAGTGGCTGATCAATGTCGCCGTGCTGATGAGGCCCTGGTTCAGGTCCCGCGGCTATGAGATCCCGCTGCGGGTTCGGCTTGGGGTCGGCGCCCTGTCGGCCAACCAGAGCACTTTGGGGGTCTGCTATCCCTACAGAGACCGGGACGGCTTCCGGCACATCACCATCTCGCCGTTCATCGACGAGCCGGTGCTGGTGGCGGCGGTGGTGGTGCATGAACTGATCCACGCCATCCTGCCGCCCGAGGAGCTGCATGGACCTCGCTTCCGCGAGGCGGCGCGCGCGCTCGGTTTTGAAGGCCGCGTCACCCAGGTGGTGCCGGGCTCCGAGCTTGCCGCCCAGCTTCAGGTGATCGTCAGGCAGATCGGCCCCTATCCGCACCGTGCGATCCTCGCGGCGTGACCAGTTGGCCAGAATAGCGTAGAAGCGCGCGCCGTTCCTTCCGCTCTGTCCCCTGAGAAGTCGCCGAAACCCTATGCAATCTCAGTCGCATAGACTGTCCGTCGCCCCCATGATGGACTGGACGGACCGGCATTGCCGCGCCTTCCACCGGGTGCTGACGCGCGAAAGCCTGCTCTATACCGAGATGGTGACGACCGGGGCCGTGCTGCACGGCGACCGGGAACGGTTGCTGGGGTTCGACGACGTCGAGCACCCCGTGGCCCTGCAGCTGGGGGGCTCGGAGCCTGCCGACCTCGCGGCGGCGGCACGCATCGGCGCGGACCTCGGCTATGACGAGATCAACCTCAATGTCGGCTGTCCCTCCGACAGAGTGCAGAGCGGCCGCTTCGGCGCCTGCCTGATGCGGGAGCCCGCCCTGGTGGCCGAGGGCATGGCGGCGATCCGGGCCGCGGTCTCCATCCCGACCACGGTGAAGTGCCGGATCGGGGTGGACGACCAGGACCCGGAAGAGAGCCTGTTCAGCCTGGTGGACCTCTGCGCCCAGGCCGGTGTCACCACCTTCATCGTCCATGCCCGCAAGGCCTGGCTGAAGGGCCTGTCGCCGAAGGAAAACCGCGACGTGCCGCCGCTGGACTACCCGTTGGTCCACCGCCTGAAGCGCGAACGGCCGGGCCTGAACATCGAGATCAACGGCGGGATCGGCTCCCTGGAGGAAGCCGAGGCCCAGCTGGTCCATATTGACGGCGTGATGCTGGGCCGCGCGGCCTATCATACGCCAGGCATCCTGGGGCAGGCGGATCGGCGGATCTTCGGCGCGGCCGCCGATGTGGATCCCTTTGAGGCCGTCGAGCTCTACAAGCCCTATGTCGCCCGCCAGCTGGAGCGCGGCGCGCACCTGTCGGGGATCACGCGCCATATGCTCGGGCTGTTCCACGGCGCGCCGGGCGCTCGGACCTGGCGGCGAATTCTGACGGTGGAGAGCGTCAAGGCGGGGGCCGGCCTGGACGTGGTCGACCGGGCCCTGGCCGCGGTGTCAGGGCTGAAGGATCAGCGCGGTGCGGGTCGCCTGGAAGCTGGAGAGGCGGCCTAGATAGGTCATGCCCAACAGGGAGGCGTCGAGCCCCTTGTCAAGAACGAGCGCATCGACATCGGCCAGTTTGGCGCCGGCCACCGAGACTGACGCCAGTTTGACGGCGGCGGCCTTGGCCTCGCCGTTGGCGGTCATCACCTTGTAGGCGTAGTCGAGCTTGGCGGGGTCGAAGCCGAGACGTTGGGCGTCGGCGGCGGTGAGCGCCACGGCGGTGGCGCCGGTGTCCACCAGGAAGCGGACGCTGGAGCCGTTGACGGTGCCCTGGGCCCAGTAGTGGCCGTCGCTGGCCTTGGCGATTGACGCGGCGCCGCCCTGCGCGGCGGCGGGTTGTTGTTCCGGAACGAAGTGAGCCACGGCGGCGCGCAGGCCGTCGGACCGCGTGGTCGGATCCAGGCTGACCACGGCCTGGGCCGCGCCCACGGCCGATACGGCCCCGATCAGGGCCATGGCGGCCAGCTTGATCATACTCGACACCCTCGCCACCCCGGCGTTGTTCAGCCGTTCCCGGCCTTGTTGAACGGGCAGATTAGGTCGGCGGGGGTTTGCAACCGGTGAACGCGCCGGCCGAACTCAGCTGAAAATCGCCAGCTTTTCCGGACGGATGCGATCCCGGCGGGTCGGAAGTTCGGTCATGATCCGGGCGCGGTCCTCTTCCGACAGCTTCTGCCAGGCGGCGACCTCGGTCAGCTCGCGGTAGCAGCCCATGCAGAGGCCGGTCTCACCATCGATGACGCAGACCTGGATGCAGGGCGTCTTGATCGGGGCCGGAGGGCGGGAGGGAAGGTCGCTCATGAGGGGATAGCGTAGGTCACGGTCGCCTGCGCCGCCAGCCTGTCCTGGCTCTCGGTCCAGAGCCTGACGTCGCACACCGCGATGCGGCGGCCCAGGCGCAGGAAGCTGGCCTCGGCATGCAGATCGCCCGGGGCCGCGCCGCGCAGGAAGTTCATCACCAGGGAACTGGTGACCGCCATCAGCTGGTCGCCGATGTGGGCCAGGATCAGGGCGTAGGCCGCGGTGTCGGCCAGGCTCATCAGATTGGGGCCTGCGATCACACCGCCCGGGCGCAGCATGCCCTCGCCATAGAGCCGCACGATGTGGGCGCGGCCCGGGGACAGGTCGATCACCTGCGGCAGGGCCGCGGGCGGCGCATCGGGAAAGGCGCGCGCCATCAGGGCGTTCACGCCGGTGGCATCGAGCTTGAGATCGGGTTGGGCCATAACCGTGTTCTGCCGAGTCCGGCGCAACATTACAAGATGTTTATCTTATTGAGTAACCGAGTTCGATGATTAAGGATTGGTAAGACTCGAATACTCAATGTTGCTGCGAATTCATTTGAAGCTTCAGCGGCGCTAGAGCACGTTCCGCGCATCATATTTCGAGGGAAAAACACATGCGTATCGCCACTGTCACGCTCGCCGCCGCCGCCACCCTGATGGCCGCCGGCTCCGCCCTGGCCGCCGGCAAGGTCACAGACGTGGACTTCATCAAGGCCAGCCGCTGCCGCGGGATCGCCACCTCTTCGGCCGCCGACACGGCTGACCTCGACGCCTGGCTCAAGGCGGCCCGGAGGTCGCGCACAACCTCTGTCATGGACCGGGCCGCCGTCGCAGAGGACGCGGGCCGCCGCGAGGCCAAGACCACCAATGCCGAACGCAAGGCCCGCTTGGCCACCGAACTCAGCGGACCCTGCCAGGCCTTCAAAGGCTAGTCTCTCGAGCCGACCTTGATGGAGCGCGTCGGCCCCCCATAGTCGGCGCGCTCTTTTCGTTTGGTCT
The DNA here is from genome assembly GCF_031425575.1 of Phenylobacterium sp. Classification (GTDB taxonomy): domain Bacteria; phylum Pseudomonadota; class Alphaproteobacteria; order Caulobacterales; family Caulobacteraceae; genus Phenylobacterium. The sequence continues at coordinate 878 of NZ_JANPJP010000376.1, read as the reverse complement.
TGCGCCTTGGGACTTGCAAGGACTCGACGGGAACCCGACCTGGGCGCAGGCTTTCTTGGCATGCATGCCGTAAACGGGGTTTCGATCGGTTGATGAGCGTATTGAAACCTGGAGACACGGTCTGGCGCACGGGTCGCGCCAACCGCGCCGCCTTCCTGATCGACACAGAGGCCTATTACACCGCCGTCTATGAAGCCCTGCGCAAGGCCAAGCGCTCGGTGCTGCTGCTCGGCTGGGGGTTTGATCCCCGCACCCGCCTGTTTCCGGACGGCCAGGAGACCGCGGATGATCCCGACGAAGCCGGCCGGATCTTGGTGGAGCTGTCGCGCGCCCGTCCCGAGCTGGATATCCGCCTGCTGATCTGGAAGTCGGCCCTGCCCATCGCCGCCAGCCAGGAATTCTTCCCCCACAAGGCGCGCAAGTGGTTCCAGAAGACCGGCGTCAAGTTCCGCCTGGACGACGCGGTCCCCATGGGCGCCTGCCATCACCAGAAGCTGCTGGTGGTGGACGACAAGCTGGCGATCTGCGCCAGCGGTGACATCTGCGTCGATCGCTGGGACACCCCCGGGCACCGGGACCTCGAGCCCCGCCGCATCATGCCCGACCAGGAGTGCCATGCGCCACGGCACGAGGTGATGCTGATGGTGGACGGCCCGGTGGCCAAGGACCTGGGAGATCTGGCCCGGGAACGCTGGCATCGGGCCACAAAAGAGGTGGTGGCGCCGCCCCCGAAGATGGAGGGCGATCCCTGGCCGGCGCACGTCCCGGCCCATCTTTTGGACATGGAGGTCGGTATCGCCCGAACCATGCCGGCGTGGCGCCATGAGCCCCAGGTGGAAGAGATTCGGCGGCTCACCCACGCCTCGATCCTGTCGGCC
>NZ_JANPJP010000375.1:0-18518 GCF_031425575.1 Phenylobacterium sp. | reverse complement strand
CTGCTGGGGACGCGGGCGGCGGGCGGCTTTGGCCTGGTGTTTCCCGAGCAGCTGGCGATCACCGCCGAGGGGCGGACCAGCATCAGCTGCGGCGGCATCTATGACGACGCCCAGGTCGAGGGGCTGGCGCGGGTCTGCGCCCTGATCAAGGACATGGGCGCCACACCGGCCGTGCAGCTGGGCCACACCGGGCGCAAGGGCAGCGAGGCCAAGCCCTGGGACGGCGGGGCGCAGCTGCCGGCCGACGATCCCGACGGCTGGCAGGTGGTGGGGCCCTCGGCCCTCTCCTATGGCGGCAAGGCCAACCAGCCGGTGCACGCCCTGACCGCGCCGCAGATCAAGGCCATTCACCGCGCCTATCGCGACGCCGCCCGGCGCGCGGTGGAGGCCGGTTTCCAGTGGCTGGAGCTGCACTTCGCCCACGGATACCTGGGGGCCAGCTTCTTCTCGCCGCTGGCCAACCAGCGGACCGACGCCTATGGCGGCAGCCCGGAGAACCGCCGGCGCTTCCACCTGGAGGCCCTGGACGCCGTGCGCGAGGTGTGGCCCGAGCGCCTGCCCCTGTCGGTGCGGCTGGGGATCGACGACCTGCACGACGACGGGGTGACCTTCGACGAGGCCCTGGCGGCGCTGCGCGCGATGAAGGCCCACGGCCTGGACTTCGCCGACCTCAGCCTGGGGCTGAACACCCCGCAGCCGCAGCGGCGGCCCTTCAACGATCCGGGTTTCATGCTGGCGCCCGGCGCGCGGGTGCGGCGGGAGGCGGGCCTTCCCGTGGGGGTGAGCTGGAACCTGGGGCAGCCGCAGCTGGCCGACCGCGCCATCCGCGAGGGGCTGGTGGACCTGGTGCTGCTGGGGCGGCCGGCCCTGGCCAATCCGCACTGGCCGCTGTGGGCGGCGCGCGAGCTCGCGCGCGAGGATCCTTTCGGCCTGGTCCCCGAAGACTGGGCCTGGTGGCTGCGCAACTTCCGCGGCCATGCGCCCTCCATCGGCTGGCCCGAGCCGCGTCTGACGACCGATCCTTAACCGATGGTCGGTACGCTGAGGGGATTAGGTTTCCCGGAGCGTACCCGCATGTCCCGCCCCTCCCCCTGCGCCGGCTGCCGCGATGGCGAGGCCGTCGACTTCGACATCGCCATGGCCTTCCAGCCGATCATCGACCTGCAGACCGGCGCCCCCTTCGCCTATGAGGCCCTGGTGCGGGGCTCCGCCGGGGAGTCGGCGGCCAGCGTCCTGGCCCAGGTGACCCCGGAAAACCGCTACGCCTTCGACCAGCAGTGCCGGGTCAAGGCGATCCAGGGGGCGGCGCGGGCCGGACTGCTGGACGGGCCCGCGCGGCTGTCCATCAACTTCCTGCCCAATGCGGTCTATTCGCCCCAGGCCTGCATCCAGCTGACCCTGGCCACGGCGGCGGCCATCGACTTCCCCACCGACCGGCTGATCTTCGAGTTCACCGAGAACGAGGAGATGGCCGACCCGGCCCATGTCTCCAACATCGTCGCCAGCTACCAGAAGATGGGCTTTGGCGTGGCCCTGGACGACTTCGGCGCCGGCCATGCGGGGCTGAACCTGCTGGCCCGGTTCCAGCCCGACATCATCAAGCTGGACATGGAGCTGATCCGTGGCCTGGACGCCAGCCTGCCCCGCCGGATCATCATCGACGGGGTGATGAAGATGTGCGCGGCGCTCGGGATCGAGGTGATCGCCGAGGGCATCGAGACGCGGGCCGAGCTGGACGCCCTGCGCGAGATCGGGGTGCGCTACATCCAGGGCTATCTGTTCGCCAAGCCGGGCTTCCAGTGCCTGCCGGCGGTGGACCCCATCGATGTGCGGACGGCCCGCGCCGCCTGACGCCATCCGTTGAGCCTGGCCCCGCGATGGGTCAGGATGGGCCAATGCCCGAGCGCCACATCACCAAGCGGAACGGCCTGTTCCGCACCCGCCTGCCGGCCCCCGCCGCCGGGGTGCGCGCCAGCATGCCCGGCTTTGAGGGCGTTCGGTTCAGTGTCGAACAGGCCGAGGACAGCCTCAACGCGGCGGCCGACCGGCTGTCGCTGCCGCGCTCGGCGGTGGGGCGCAAGGAGTTCAACATCCTGGCCATCTCGGGCGGGGCGGCCGGCGGGGCCTTCGGGGCCGGCGTGCTTGTGGGGATGACCCGGGCCGGCAAGCGGCCCGACTTCGCCATCGTCACGGGGGTGAGCACGGGCGCCCTGATGGCCCCCTTCGCCTTCCTGGGGCCCACCTGGGACGCGCGGCTGACCGACGCCTATACCGGCGGCCACGCCAAGGATCTGCTGTCCCTTCGCCGTCTCGCGCCCGCCTTCGGGTCGGGGATCTTCCAGGCGGCCAACCTGGAGGAGCTGGTGGACTCCTTCATCGACCAGGCCGTGGTCGACGCCGTGGCGGTGGAGCACCTGAAGGGGCGGCGCCTGCTGGTGGCCACCACCGACCTGGACAGCCAGCAGACCGCCATCTGGGACATGGGCGAGATCGCCGCCCGCGGGGGCGAGGCGGCGTTGGTGCTGTTCCGCGACATCCTGGTGGCCTCGGCCAGCCTGCCCGGGCTGTTCCCGCCTCGCAGCTTCCCCTGCGAGGCCGACGGGGTGGCCTATGAGGAGATGCACGTGGACGGCGGGGTCTCGGCGCCGCTGTTCATCATGCCCGAGGCCATGCTGCGCTGGAAACAGCTGGGGCGCAGGCTGAAGGGCGGCCGCATCTATGTGGTGGTCAATACGGTGCTGGAGCAGGCGCCGCGCACCACCAGCCCGAACCTGGCGGCCATCCTGGTGCGCAGCTTCGACACCATGCTGCGGTTCTCCTATCGCAACGCGCTCAGCAACGCGGCGACCTTCTGCGCCGGGGTGGGCCTGCCGCTCTCCTTCACCTCGATCCCCGACGTGGCGGAGAACGGCAACATGCTGTCCTTCGACACCGCCAACATGAAGCGCATCTTCGACGAGGGCGTGGCCCTGGCCCAGGGCCCCTTATGGGTCACCCCGGTCGCCGAGCCGCCGACGCTGGGACAGTTCATCGAGAACATGACCCGGCCGAGGACCTAGCGCCCGAACAGCTTGGCCAGCCAGGAGCGCTTCGCCGGCGGATCGGGCTCACCGATGCGGCGCAGGCGGGTGAATGCGATCTCGCCCCAGTCCTCGTTGTCCATGTCGGGACGCCAGCCGCATATGGCGCCCGACATCGCCTGGGGCACGTCGAAGACCAAGTCGACATCGGCGTCGTCGCCGCCCTCCTCCGCCTGGTCGGCGCGGGCCTGTGCGAGGATGGCCGCGAGTTCGGCCGGCGTGTCGCCCTCAATGTTGAGGTCGCTCATGCCCCGCTCCGGGTTATGGTCGATGGCCCAATCCCGGACGCCGTTGCTCCAGCCGCTGGCGCCGCTTAACATGACGGTCTCGTCGCAGCCGGCGTTAAGCAGCCGGGCGCCCCGAGACAGGACCTCGAGCTCGGTCGCCTTGAAGGCGTCGGCCTCGCCGCGTACCAGCAGGACCCAGCCATTGGGCAGCTCGGCGAAGGCCTGCGACCGGCGCTGACCGTAGTCGACGGGCTCGCCGCTATCCTCCAGTTCCAGCCGCGCTAGCACTTCGGCCTTGCCAAGCCCCGACACCGCGACCCACGACAATCTCCAACCCACCGGCCTGCTCCCTAAAGTTGAGCTTCAGCTTATTGTTCCTTATTTGTTCGCGTCAAGAGGGCGGCGTCTCCGCTTTGAGGTCGACATGGCCGTGGGTCCAAGGAACAGCGGCGGCGGTGAGGGGTTTGGGTGACGAGTTCAACACATAGAGGACCACCCCATGAAAGTCAGTGAAGCCATGACGGCCCAGGTTGCGACCGCCGGCCCGACCGACAGCGTCCAGAAGGTGGCCGGTATCATGGCCAGCATCGAGACCGGCGCCGTGCCGATCGTCGAGGACGACAAGGTGGTCGGCCTGATCACAGACCGCGACATCGTCCTGCAGGTGGTGGCCAAGGGCGGCGCGCTTTCGACGCCTGCCAGCGACGTGATGAGCGGCGACGTCCAGACCTGCAAGGAAGACGACAACCTGGCCGACGCCGCCGCCCAGATGGCCAATCACCAGATCCGCCGCCTGATCGTCGCCAATGACTCCGGCAAGCTGGTGGGCATTCTGAGCCTGGGCGACATCGCCACGGACTACGGCGCCAAGGTGGTGGGCAAGACCCTGGAAGAGATCTCGACCGACAACGACGCCTAGAGCCTTTTCGGGTCAGGTGGAATCATCTGACCCGTTCAAAGGGCTCTAATCCAAAGAGATAGAGCGCGTCGGACGGGTTAACCGGCGTCCACTTAACCCTGACGCGCTCTAGGTCCATTTGACCGGCGTCAAGGCGGGGCCCGCGCGGTCCCGCCAGTCTCCAGGTGCCATCGCACCCGGAGACCCGCCATGGGTAACCTGATCTACCGCATCGCCGCCATCGTCACCGTCGTGCTGGGGGCGGGGCTGACGGTCTTCGCCCTGATGGCGGCCTACCGCACCGACGACGACTGGGCCCGGATGCTGTTCACCCTGGTCATGCCGGCCAGCCTGCTGCTGCCGGCTCTGGGCGGCCTGCTGGCGGTCGTGGGCGTGGCGATGTTCGTCCACGCCCTGAGGGCCATGGAACGCGAGGGCTAGGGCCGGTAGGCGTGGTGCGTCCCGTTCGGGTCCTCCACCTCGCCGTCATGGCTGAGATAGTCCGGCCCCACCGGCACCTTGCCGTGGCCGCCGGGGATATCCAGGACATAGGTCGGCTGGGCCAGGCCTGAGAGCCGGCCGCGCAGCTCTCGCATGATCGCCTGCCCATCCTCCAGCGTGGTGCGCAGGTGGCTAGTGCCGCGGGCGAGATCGCCATGATGCAGGTAGTAGGGCTTGATGCGGGTCTCAACCATGGCCCGCAAGAGGGCCTCCAGCACCTCCGGGTTGTCATTGACCCCCTTCAGCAGCACCGTCTGACCCACCATCGGGATGCCGGCGTCGACGAACTTCGCGCAGGCGGCGCGGGCGGCGGGGGTCAGCTCGCTGGCGTGGTTGGCGTGCAGGGCGACATAGACGGCCTTGCCCTCCACCTTCAGCGCGGCGACCAGCTGGTCGGTGACGGCGGCCGGATCGACGGCCGGGACGCGGGTATGAATGCGCAGCACCTTCACGTGCTCGATCTTCGCCAGCCGACCCATGATCGCGGCGAGGCGGCGCGGCGACAGCACCAGGGGGTCGCCGCCGGTGAGGATCACTTCCCAGATTTCGGGGCGACCGGCGATGTAGGCGATGGCGGCGTCCAGCGCCTTGCCTGACAGGGCCGGGACCTCGGCGGTGGGCCCCACCATCTCGCGGCGGAAGCAGAACCGGCAATAGACCGCGCAGGTGTGGGTGACCTTCAGCAGCACCCGGTCGGGATAGCGGTGGACGACGCCCTCGACCGGCATGTGGGTGAGGTCCCCGACCGGGTCGGCGTCCTCGCCCGGCCGCACCTCGAGCTCGGCCAGGTCGGGCAGGAACTGGCGGGCGATATGAGGGTCGTCCATCAGGTCGGCCATGGCCGGCGTCACAGCCACCGCATACTGCGCCGCCACCCGCTCCAGGGCGGGCAGCCGCTCGGCCTCGATAAGGCCCGCCTGGGCCAGGGCCGGCAGGGTGCGAAGGGTGCTGGTCACGCGCGGCCTATGCCGCAAACGGGCGGGCGCGGCAATGTTGTCGGGGGCGCCTGGCCGTGTCACCTCTGATGGATTCCTAGACCCTGACCGTTTCAGATGGACCGATCTGAAACGGCAAGAAGGGTCTAGATTCAAAAAATTAGAGCACGCCGGGAGGCGGAACCGGACCCCACTTCCGCCTGGCGTGCTCTAGGCGCCGTCATTTTCAAGAGAGCCCCGATGCAGATCATCGACTTCGAGTGCGACACCCCCACGAAGGAAGCTGTCGAGGGCACCGTGCGCCTGATCCAGTCGGGGCGCGGCTTCGACAAGGAAGGCTACGCCCAGCAGATGGCGCCCGGCTGGGCCGCCCAGATCGGAATGTCGCTGGAGGAATTCAACGAGGCCAAGGCGACGGTCGGCCTGACGGCGCTCGCGCTCAAGCTCTGCGAGGTCGACATGACCAAGGCCATGAGCCACGCGCAGGTGATCGCCATGCTGGACGGGGCGGGTGTGGCCATGGCCTGCATCGGCAATGCGGGCCGCCGCGCCAGCAACGCGGATGTCGCGGCCTTCGCCGCCGAATATCCCGACCGCCTGATCCCCTGGTTCCGCATCTGGGGCGACGAGGGCGAGGCAGGCGTGGCGGCCCTGGAGCAGGGCGTGCGCGAGCGCGGCGTTAGGGGCTTCGAGATCAGCTCCTACCGCGAGCAGCGCTTTATCAATGATCCGGTCTACCGGCCCTTCCTGGCCAAGTGCGTCGAGCTGAACATCCCGGTGCGGATCACCGTCGGGGTCCACCTGCTGTCGGACCGGCCCTATGACTACGCCCATCCCAAATATATCGACGAACTGGCCATCGCCTTCCCGACCCTGAGGATCGTTTCCGGCCTCGGCGGCTATCCGTGGATCCCGGACATGGTGGCGATCGCCGGACGGCACCAGAACGTCTACATCGACTTCGCCTGCCGCCGGGTGAAGTACATGCTCTCCCCCGGCGCCGGCTACGAGGCCCTGGTCTATTACGGAGCCCGCGGGCTCCAGGACAACATCATCTTCGGGTCGGGCTGGGGGACTTCCGTGGTTCCGCTGGCCCAGCTGGTGGCGGAAACCGACGAGCTGCCGCTGAAGGACAGCGTGCGGGCGAAGTGGATGGGCGGCAATGCGGCGGTGGCGTTGGGGCTTTAGGCGAGACCCTGGAGGGCGGGGGCGCTTCTTCGCCGGTCTCCATCATCGACTTGCCAAGGCGCCGCGAACCGACGATCCTGGCTCACCGGGCCGATGCGGGCGCCCGGTCCAGGCGGTTCGCCGTCCAAGACCCGCTCCTACGACTTCGGCGTCAGCCGAACGGGAGCGCGTGCGATGTCGAACCGGAGATCTTCAAATCCAACGCCTTGCCTTGCGGCCTGTGTCTCCGCCCCCGCGACGAGGGCCTAACGGATGGTGAAGGTGAACAGTGTTCCGACTCACGGCGTGACCTTCGGCGAGGCCACCCGGGTCTGGGCGCGGATCGCCGCCCTCAGCTTCGGGGGGCCGGCGGGCCAGATCGCGGTGATGCACCGCATCCTGGTGGAGGAGAAACGCTGGCTGGGGGAGCGGCGGTTCCTGCACGCGCTCAACTACTGCATGCTTTTGCCAGGACCCGAGGCGCAGCAGCTGGCCATCTACATCGGCTGGCTGATGCACGGCGTCGCGGGCGGGCTGGTCGCCGGCCTGTTGTTTGTCCTGCCCGGGTTCGTGGCGATCATGGGCCTGAGCATTCTTTACGCCCTGCTGGGCGGCGTGGGCGTGGTGGCGGCCCTGTTCTTTGGTTTGAAAGCCGCGGTGCTGGCCATCGTGGTCCAGGCGGTGGTGCGGGTTGGCAAACGGTCCCTCCGCAACCGAGTCATGCTCGGAATCGCCGCAGCGGCGTTTGTGGCGATTTTCCTCTTTCACGCCCCCTTCCCGCTGATCATCCTCATCGCCGGTCTGATTGGTTTCCTCGGCGCGCGCGCGGGATCGACAGCCTTCGCGGTTGGAGGCCACGGATCAGGTCAGGAAGACCTCTTCGACGACGCGCAAAGCGCCCTGGGGGTCGAGACGCCGGCACATGCGACCTCGGGTTGGCGAGGGCCTCTGGCCGCGTCAGCAGCGCTGCTGGTCCTGTGGCTTGGCCCCGTGATCGCCCTGCTGCTGGCGCTGGGCCCCGACAACGTCTTCAGCCAGATCGCGGTCTTCTTCTCGAAGATGGCGGTGGTGACCTTCGGAGGCGCCTATGCGGTCCTGGCCTATGTGGCCCAGGAGGCGGTGGACACCTATGGCTGGCTGAAGCCCGGTGAGATGCTGGACGGCCTGGGCATGGCCGAGACAACGCCGGGCCCGCTGATCATCGTCACCCAGTTCGTGGGATTCCTGGGCGCGTTTCGTAGCCCCGGCGGGTTGCCGCCGCTGGCCGCAGGCGCACTCGGCGGCGTGCTCACCACCTGGGTGACCTTTGCGCCGTGCTTCCTCTGGATCTTCCTCGGCGCGCCCTTCGTCGAGAAGCTGCGGGAAGCCAAGGCGCTGAACGCCGCGCTCGCCGCCATCAGCGCGGCCGTGGTGGGGGTGATCCTCAACCTGGCGGTCTGGTTTGGGCTGCACGTGATGTTCCGTGATGTGCGGGCTGTCTCCGTGGGGCCTCTCACACTGGACCTTCCGAACCTGGCCAGCGTGGATGTGGCTGCGGTGGGCTTGAGCCTGGTGGCGGCCTTCGCGATCTTCCGGCTGCAGATGGGAGTCATTCCCGTGCTGCTGGGCTGCGCCGCGCTGGGTGTGGCGACGCACCTTGCGGGCCTCGTCTAGGACGTGCTGCTGCGCAGGCGCCTCTAGCCGTCGTTGGCCCTGGGCAGGACCACCGGCTCGCGGGCCAGGTCCTCCAGGCGCCGTTCGCCATAGGTCTTGTCGTTGGGCGGCGTGGGCCAGCGGACGTCGCAATCCCAGTTGGAGGTGCCGCATTTCAGGCAGGGCTTGCTGGTCTTGGCGACGAGCTGAGTATGCAGGGTGCTGGAGGTCCCGGTCTTGGCGGCCACCAGTTGCGCGATGGCCTGGCGAGGCGTGATGGCCTTTTCCCACTTGCAACCCCCGCAGCGGAAGAGGATGCGCACCTCGGGGTTGGCGGCGAGGATCGACAGCGGCAGGCCCGAGCCGCCCTTGTCGTCCTGAAAAGTCATGCGGCAGCCGCCCGGCATGTTGCAGCGAAGCAGGCGCTGGATTTCCGGCATCCGGACATAGGCGTAGCCGCTGCGCAGCAGCAGCTCGAAATCGAGATAGTAGTTCCGCCGGCAGTCGCGGGTGTAGCAGGACCCCCGGACGATCTGCTTGCGGTGCAGATAGCCCCAGAGGGTCTGGTCGGGGACCAGCTGGCCGCTGAAGACGCGCCAGCCCTTGGGCGGCGGGATGTACTCGGTGTCCGGCATTGCGTCTGCTCCAGCCCAGAACAAACGCAGAACATACCGGCTCGGGCGACTCCGCCCTGGCTGTATTTCGTAGGGCCGCACAACCGGCGGAGGGGTGTGGCTCGGAGAGACCTTTTCCTCCCCCGCTTCGAAGGAGGAAACGGCGCTCGCCCGCGGCTCAGATATCCACCACGATCTTGCCGAAGTGGGTGTTGGAGGCCTGGTGGCGGAAGGCGTCGGCGAGGTTCTGCAGGGGGAAGGACTTGTCCAGAACCGGGCGGTAGGCGGCGACGTTGATGGCGCGGATAAGGTCGAGCTGATGGCGGCGGCTGCCGACCGTCAGGCCCTGGACCTTGAGCTGCTTGCCCATGATGGCGACGGTGGGGACCGGGCCGGCATAGCCCGCCAGCACGCCGATCAGGGCGATATGGCCGCCGTTGCGGGTGGCGGTGATGGACTCCGGCAGGGTGCCCGAGCCGCCGATCTCCAGGATGTGGTCGACGCCGCGGCCGCCGGTGAGCTTGGCGGCCGCCGCGCCCCAGGCGGGCTCGGACTTGTAGTTGATCAGGTGGTCAGCCCCCAGCGCCTTGAGGTGCTCCAGCTTCTCGTCGGAGGAGGAGGTGGCGATGACGGTGCAGCCGAAGGCCTTGGCGATCTGCAGGCCGTAGATGGAGACGCCGCCCGTCCCTTGAACCAGCACGGTCTCGCCGCCCTTCAAGGCCCCGTCGGCCACCAGGCCGCGCCAGGCGGTGACGCCGGCGCAGGTGATGGTGGCGGCCTCCGCGGCGGTCCAGCCCGCGGGCGCGTGGGTGAAGGAGGTGGCCGCCGTGGTGATCATCTCGCGGGCGAAGCCGTCGGCGCCGTCGCCTGGCACGCCGGAGAAGCCCCCGGCCGGGGCGTCGACCCCGTCCAGCCAGGCGGGGAAGAAGGTGGAGACCACCAGGTCGCCGACCGCGAATTCCTTCACGCCCTCACCCACCGCGGTGACCTCGCCGGCCCCGTCGGACATGGGGATGCGGCCCTCCGGCGTCGGGATGGCGCCCAGGACCACCATGTAGTCGTGGTAGTTGAGGGAGCTGGCGCGCAGGCGGACGGTGATCTCGCCGGGGCCCGGAGGGTTGGCCTCGGCGATGTCGGCGTAGCGTAGGGTGTCGAGGCCCGTGGGGTGGACGGTCTGGATGGCCTTCATGGGGTCGCCTCGTGCTGGGTGTGACGGGCAGTGAGGCGCCGCTACCCTCACGGAACGCAAGCCCTCGAACGCAAGCGGGCCTTCTCCCCTTGCGGGAGAAGGTGGCCGGTCGGAGACCGGTCGGAGACCGGTCGGATGAGGGGTCGCGCTCCCCTATCGGCTGATCCTGCGACGCCCTAACCCGAGAGGTCTGTGCGACCCCTCATCCGACCCTGCTCCGCAGAGCCACCTTCTCCCACAAGGGGATGAAGGAAACTGATCACGCGATCGGCTGATCAAACAGCAGCTGGCCGGCGAAGCGTGCGGGGGGGGAGCCGAAGGAGAGGATGCCGTCGTGGTAGCGCTTGAGGGTGAAGCTCTTGCCCCACTTGGTTTCCGCCTGTTTGCGCAGGGCCTTGTGCTCCTCCCAGCCGACGAAATAGGTGGGGAGCTGGGCCTGGCTGAGCTGGGCGCGGACCCATTTGCCGGCGGCTTCGCGCTCCTGCTGGAAGGCCTGGACGGTCATCAGCTTCATGGCCTCGTCGCGGCTGATATTGTCGACGTGGACGGCCTGGTCCAGCAGGGCGTTGGCGCAGACCCGCAGCTGAAGCTTCAGATGGACCAGGAGGTAGAGGGGGTCGCGGGCGAGATAGCCCTCCTCGGCCATGACGTCCTGGGCGTAGCAGGCCCAGCCCTCAACGAAGGGCCCCGAGGACAGCACCGCGCGCAGCACCGAGGGGTAGGCGTTGGCGTGGGCCAGCTGCAGGTAGTGGCCGGGCATGGCCTCGTGAACCGTGATTTCCTGGATACCAAGGCTGTTGTATTCGCGCAGGAAACTGTCGGCCTGGGCGGCGGTCCAGTCGTCGGGGATGGGCGAGATCTTGTAGTAGGTCTGTTGGCCCTTATCGAGGGGACCGGGCGCGTCGCAATAGGCCACGGCGACGCCACGCTGGAACTCCGGCACGAGGCCGATCTTCACGGGATCCGCAGGCACGGTGACAATGTTCTTGGCGCGGACGAAGGCGGTGGCCTCCACCAGGGTGGCCTCGGCGGCCTCCACCAGTTTGGCCCGCGCCGGCTTCTGGGCGTAGGCGTATTCCAGGGCGGCCTCGATGGCGGCCTGGCGCTGGGCGTCGGTGGGATTGGCCGGGGTCGGCGGCGCGCCGGGCTTGCCGGCCAGGAACTTGGCCGAGATGTCGTACATGGTGGCCCGCAGGGAGGTCATCTCGGCGAGCGCCCGAGCCTTGATCTCCGCGCGGCTGAGCGGCGAATTGAGCGCGAAGGCCAGCTTGGCGTCGTAGAGCGCCGCGCCCAGACGGAACTCGCCCTTGGCGCCGGGGACCAGCACGGTCTCCAGCCAGGTCTGGTGCTGGTCGATGGCCGCCTTGCAGGTCTTCGCGGCGGCTTCCAGCCGGGCGCGGTCGGTGGCGGAGAGCTTGGCGCCATCCGCCACGATGCCGTCCACCAGAGAATGCAGGCCCTTGTTCTGACCCACCACGGTGTCGGCATGGATCTTCGGCACGCGGGCAGGGACCAGCTCCTGGCGGGCCTGGGCCAGCAGGGCCGGCAGCTTCTCCATCCGCGCGGTGGCGCTGCGCAGGCGAACCTCGAGGGGGGCGAACTCGCGGGCGGTGAGGTTGTAGAGGGCGCCGCCGGCCACGGCGTTCCAGGTGAGCGGATCCCAGGCGTAGGGCTGCAGGGTCTGCAGCGTCCACAGGTCGCTGCGGACCTGGTTCTCCAGGATGGCGGCGTCCACCTGGTTGGCGCGGCTCAGCTCGGCGCGGGGCGTAGCCTGGAGGGCGGCCAGGGTCTCGGTCGCCAGCCTGATGACGGCGGCCCGGCCGGTGGGGCCCATGTCGTCGATCTGTTGGTCGAAGCGGTGGTCGCCGACCTGGGTGGCGCTGACCGGACTGAGCCGCAGGTTGGCGTCGACCCAGCCCTTGGCCAGGGCCTCGAACTTCGCATCGGCGGGACCGGCGGCGCGGGCGATGGCCGGCAAGGTCAGGGGGGCGGCGGCCGAGAGGGCGAGGATCGCGCGGCGCGAGACGTTGGGCATGGGCGTTTCCTGGAGCTTGTTACCTCAATGTTACCAGCGCCAGGGAGGCGGGGGAACAGGCGCGCCCAACGCATAGCGCCCCGCCGTCGGTGACAGCGGGGCGCCTGAAACGCGGTCGAGGGTGGACGGCCTACTTGGTGGTGGGGGTGTTCTGGGTGGTGGCGCCGCCGTCGGCGTTGCCGGCCTGTTGCTCGATGATGTCGGCCTTCTTGTTCAGCGCGGTCTCGGCGGCTTCGTTGGAGGTGGCCGCGGCCTGGGCTTCCAGGGAGTCGGCTTGGACTTCGGCGGCCTTGTCGGCCTTGCTCTCGCAGGCGGCGACGCCAGTGAGGGCGAACAGGGCGACGGCGGCGATGGCGAACTTCTTCATGGGGATTCCCTTCCAGCTGAAGCTCTACAAACGCCGGATGGCCCGTCGGGTTTCACGGGCCGGGTGCAAAAGCAGAGGAGCCCCACCGCGACACCCCGGTCAGATCACTCCGAGTACTTGAGGCCGGCGAGATTCGCGTGGGAGATTGGAGCCGAGTCCCGCCCGCCGATCCTGGGTCACGACATCTTTGGGACTTTGCCAACTGACTAAGTCATGGCAAGGCGTCATGGCAAGCCTCACGGGATAGAGCCCATGTCGACCTACGCCTTCGTCACGCTCGACGTCTTCACCGACCGCCCGTTCGGGGGCAATCCGCTGGCGGTGTTCACCGACGCCCGCGGCATGACCGACGCCCAGATGCAGTCCCTGGCCGCCGAGATGAACCTGTCGGAAACCACCTTCGTCCTGCCGCCCAGCGATCCCGCCAACACGGCGCGGGTGCGGATCTTCCACCGCACCGGCGAGATGCCCTTCGCCGGGCACCCCAGCATCGGCACCGGCTATGTCCTGGCCACCCTGGGTCATGAGGGCGCCCTGAACCTGGAGATGATCGCGGGCCTTGTGAAGGTGGACATCGACCGCGACAGCGCCGGCGCCCCAACCGGGGCGGTGATCGCCGCGCCCCAGGCCCTGACCCTCAGCGCCGATATCCCCATTGAGGAAGTGGCCGCCTGCGCCGGGATCAGTCCCGGCGACCTGGTGACCGCCACCCACACCCCGGTTCTGGCCACGGTGGGTGTGCCGTTCATCCTCGCCGAAGTGACGGGCCAGGCCCTGACGCGGGCCGAGCCGGACGTGGCGGCGTTCCGCAAGGCCGAGGGCGGACGCCCCGACCTGGCCGGGCGCTATTCCCTGCTGCTCTACGCCCGCGACGGCCAGGATATCCGGGCGCGCATGTTCGCACCGCTCTCGGGCACCTATGAGGATCCGGCGACGGGCAGCGCCAACGCGACCCTGGCCGCCTTGCTGGTGTCGCTCTCTGGCGTCGATCAGGGGGCCTTCACCATCAGCCAGGGGGTGGAGATGGGGCGGCCCAGCATCCTGAAGGCGGCCGCGCGGCGGACCCCCGACGGGGTGCGGGCGACGGTGGGCGGCGGGTGCGCGCCGATGTTCCGGGGTGAGGTGACGCTCTGATTCCCTCCCCGCTCGTCCCCGCGAACGCCGGGATCCAGGTGAAACCCACAGGCGCTTGATGGGCGTCCGAGATCGCATTCGGCGTCCATGCGGCGTAGAACGTTGATGAATCTGGGTCCCTGCGTTCGCCGGGATGAGCGGTTGTCAGTGTGTCACGCTTGCGGCGCGGAGTGCGATACGCCAGATAGGCGGCTGACGAACAGGAGAGCGGCCCACCATGGCGCGGACACCCAACTACAGTTTCGAGCGGATGGAACGCGACAAGGCCAAGGCCGCCAAGGACGCGCAGAAGGCCGCCGCCAAGGCCGAGAAGAAGGCGGCCGCAGCCGCCGAGAAGGCTCCCAAGGACTAGCCGCTCAGGCGGCGATACGCCCAAGGGCCCGGGTGAGGGCGCCGGCTATGTCGGCGGGATTGCAGGGCTTGGCGACAAATTCGGAGCCGGGCACCCCCTCCGCGACGTGGCGCGCCGAGGCCGTGCCGGAAATATAGACCACCGGGAGATCCGGATAGGAGACCCGGGCGGCGCGGGCGATATCGAATCCGTCCGGCCCGGGCCCAAGGTCCACATCGGTCACCAGGGCCAGCAGGGGCTGGTCCGCCGCCAGGGCCTCAAAGGCGCCTGCGGCGTCATAGAGGCTGACCACCTGATAGCCGAGATCCCTCAGGATGGAGCCGGTCTCTAACCCACAGACCGCGTTGTCATCCACAAACAAGATAGTCGCATCATTTGCGAAGACGGGGAGTGGGTTAGACATAACGCGCAGCCTCTAGGAGACTGAACAACCGGTGGATGTCGGATTGTTTCCCTTGCTTTGACAATTATTCGTCAAAGCGTTGATAAATCACAATTCGTTCGGACCGTGATTACAAGGGACGGCGAAATACTGATCCCGCCAGGGTCAGCCTGGGATGCGGACGGGCAGGTACTCGTAACCTTTCACGAAGTTGGAGGTCAGGCGGCGAGGCTCCCCCACCACCTCGATGAACGGGAAGCGTTTCATCATCTCCTCCCAGACGACCCGCAGCTGCATCTCGGCCAGGCGCTGGCCGACGCAGCGGTGGACGCCGAAGCCGAAGGCGACGTGCTGGCGAGGGCGCTCGCGGTCGATGATGAAGGCGTCGGGACTCTCGATGGCCGAGGCGTCGCGGTTGCCCGAGACGTACCACATGACCACCTTCTCGCCCGCCTTGATGGTCTTACCGCCGATGGTGGCGTCGGCCACGGCGGTGCGCCGCATGTGGGCCACCGGGCTCTGGTAGCGGATGATCTCCGGCACCATGCCGGCGATGAGACCGGAGTCTTCCCGCAGCTTGGCGTACTGTTCGGGGTTCTCATTGAGGGCCAGCAGCCCGCCGGTGATGGAGTGACGGGTGGTGTCGCTGCCAGCCACGATCAGCAGGACGAGGTTGCCGACGTATTTGTAGGGGTCGCCGCCCCCATTGGTGGCCGGGTCATGAGCCAGCATCGAGATCAGGTCGTCGTTGCGCGGGTTGGCGGCGCGCTCGGCGAAAATCCCCACCAGCCGGGTGAAGGTGGCCATCAGCTCGGCCTGGCGGGCCGGCTCCCCGGCCGGCGAACCGCCGCCCAGGATCGGGGCGGCCAGCAGCAGGTCCGAGGCGCGCGGCAGGAGGCGGCGTTCCTCGAAGGGGAAGTCCATCAGGGTGGCCAGCATCTGGGCGGTGAGCTCCACCGAGACGCGGTCCACGAAATCGAAGGTCTCGCCCACCGGTAGTTCGTCGAGGATGGCGGCGGCGCGGCTGCGGATCAGGGGCTCCATCGCCGCCATGGCGCCGGAGGTGAACATCGGGGTCACCACCCGGCGCTGGGCCTCGTGGCGCGGGCTGTCCTGGCTGATGAAGCTCGCGCCCGCCGCGGACTCAAAGGAGTCGCCGAGCGCGATGCCGCCCCGCTCGGAGGAGGAAGAGAAGGTGTTGTGGTCGCCGTCCACGGCGACGATGTCGTCAAACTTGGTCACCGACCAGTAGGGGCCGAAATCGCTGGCCTTGCAGTAGTGGACCGGGTCCTCGGCCCGCAGGCGCTCGAACCACGGCCAGTGGGTGTCGGTGCGGAACAGCTCCGGATCACCGACGTGGAAGTCTTCCAGCGGAGTGGAATAGGCCCGGTCTCGGGCCTCCGCAGCGATGCGTGCGCCGTCGGCCATGTCGGCCTCCCTTGAATCCTGCGGCCTGTGCTTGACCGTCGTTACAGAGATCAGAGACCATCCCCGGCGCAGTGTCCATCGCGAGAGAGACCTATGCCGGGCCGCATCATCCTGCTGACCGGGCCTCCGGGGGCCGGCAAGACCACGGTGGCGCCCCTGCTCTGCGCCAATGCGTCGGGGCCTCTGGCCGTGCACCTGGAGACCGACAGCTTCTATCGCAGCATCCGCAAGGGCTGGCTGGCGCCCTGGACGCCGGAGTCCCACGGCCAGAACCAGGTGGTGGCCGCCGCCATGCTGGCGACCGCCGTGACCTACGCCCGGGGCGGCTATGAGGTGATCACCGACGGGATCATCACCGACTGGGTCAAGGCGGTGTTCATCGAGGGCGCTCGGCAGGCGGGCGTGGCGCTGGACTTCATCGTGCTGATCCCCGACCAGGCCATCGCCGCCGAGCGCGGCCGGACGCGGACCGCCGATCCGATCCCCGACTACGTCCCGTATCTGAAGCTCTACGGCCAGTTCGCGGCGGAGGACGCCGCCCATGCCATGGACACCGGCGAGATCGCGCCCGCCGCCCTCGCCGCGACCCTGCGCGAGGGGATCGAAGCGGGGCGGTTCGCCCTGGGCTAGTGAGACTGGCCAACCATCTGGATCTTCGAGAAGTCGCCGGCGCGGGCGTCGGCCTCGCGGATCCAGTAGTAGAGCCGGCCGCCGTCGCCCCATTTCGTCTTCAGTTCAGCGTCGGTGTCCACCTGCAGCAGGAGCCGCCAATCGGTGTCGCGCGCGAGAGTCTCGTGGGGTTCGCGACCCTCCCGTTCGGCTAGCATCCGCTCGGCTTCCAACTCCATGTCCGAGCTCTGTATCGCCAAGGCATGGCCGCCGACACGATGCTCTGGAGTCGGCATGTGTTTGGTCGGAAACTCTGTCAGGCGGTCGAGGGCGTCGTCGTCGACCTCCAGTTCGCTGAGGTCGTCCACCAGCCATTCCAGATCGGGATAGGAGGTGGCCGGCGTCATGGCGACTCGACGCTCGATCAACGGAAAGCCTTTCGGCAGGACAGGGACGGCGAAGAGCGGACGCGCTTCGTCGGACTGGGCGACATACAGCGCGGCGCCCATCCAGGGCTCGGCGAAGAAGTAGAGACGCCCTTGGTCCGGAAGCCAGTCGGGACCGCCAGCCGCGCGCACATCTT
This sequence comes from Phenylobacterium sp., assembly GCF_031425575.1. Taxonomy (GTDB): domain Bacteria; phylum Pseudomonadota; class Alphaproteobacteria; order Caulobacterales; family Caulobacteraceae; genus Phenylobacterium. The sequence goes on along the minus strand of NZ_JANPJP010000375.1, from coordinate 1,385 downwards.
TGAGGTCGAGTTGAGCGACGAAGCCCATGGGAGTGGTGACCTCTCGCTTCGGGAAGCGATGGAACACCTTCGAGGTCGGCCATGTGGCGCGGTCGTCCAGGTCCGGCGCGCCGCCGAACTTGGAGAAGACAGGTGCGTCCGTTGGCAGGAGCAGCAGCGTCGGGCGGGCCAGCGCCTTCATTTCGCGACGGAGGGCCGTGGCGCTCGGCCCACGCACGCGATGCGCCGGCGCCTTGGACTTCTTGGGAGGACGTTTGAGTTGAATCCACGCGACGACTACCGTCCCGGCGACCATGACCAAGAGGTAGCCCAGGCCGGCCAGGACGCTGAACAAGATGGTCAATGCGAGCTGCATGCCTGTCCCAGAACGGCTTCACCAATGCCAAATGTTCTTCCTACGTTCCCAGCCAAGTCAAGCTAGACTCTCCATCTCGTACACAGTCGAATTCGGAACAACCGCCCCGCTCCAGGGTTGAACCAGCAACGGAAACCCCAACCCAGGAGCCTCCCATGAGCACCGACCTGACCAACCGCGCCGACGTCGAACGCCGGCTGTGGGATGAGATCGAGAAGCACAACACCGGCATGCTGGGGGTCACCGGGGCCGCCGCGCACCACACCCAGCCGATGACCGCCTTCGTGGAGCCCAAGACCAACCAGATCTGGTTCTTCACCCGCACCGACACCGACCTGGCCCGCGAGATCGGCGAGGGCCGCAGCGCGATGTTCGTGCACCAGCAGAGGGACTTCCAGGCCTGTATCGGCGGTCAGCTGACCCTGCAGCGCGACCCCGCCCGCATCGACAAGTACTGGAACACTGTGGTCGCCGCCTGGTATCCGGAGGGCAAGGCCGACCCCAAGCTGACCATGCTGCGCCTGGACTGCGACGACGCCCAGGTGTGGATCAGCCAGGGTGGCCCGATCAGGTTCGTCTGGGAAATCGCCAAGGCCAACGCCACCCACACGACGCCCGATGTCGGCGGCAGCACCAGCCTGAACTTCCACTAAGACGCCCTAGCCGCAGAATTTGACCCCGCCGAAACGCCGGCGGGGTCTTCTTTTTCTGCCTGCCGACGCCACGAACCCAAGTTGGGAGAGGCGAAGCGTCAGAATAACAGAGCAGTCCGATCAAGATTTCTCGCTCACCCCAAGAAATTTACGCGCGAACCTCTTCCGAAGAGCCCAATATATTACGCTCGGTCTCGGCGGTCTGCATTGACGATCTTCCTCTCAAATTTACCAAATGCATTTCGGAGTTGTGTCGAGTTCTCGACGGTCCAGCTTCGGCGACCTCGATAATCTGCAACCTTCGCTTTGTGGCGACGTTTGACTCCCGATGCAGAGACTCGTTCGGCCATTGCAAAATCGCCTGCTCGCCGCCCTCC
>NZ_JANPJP010000374.1:0-5897 GCF_031425575.1 Phenylobacterium sp. | reverse complement strand
GCCAGGGCATGACGGATGCCGCCCAGCCGCACCTCCCGCTCGGCCAGCGGCAGCAGGCCCAGGGCCGTCAGCGCGACCGGCAGGCTGCGCTCGCCCCCCTGCAGGACGATGACGTCGCCGGCGCGGAGTCGGACCCTGTTCAGGTGCTGGCTGAGGCGGAAACCTGAGCGGCTGACCGCCAGCAGGTTGACCCCATGCCGGCCGTGCAGGTCGACCCGCAGGGCGGTTTCACCGATCAGGCCGGACTCCGCGCCCACCACCGCCTCCACAACCCGCACCTCCTCGGTGGGCTCTTCCATGGACAGCGGCTTATCGGCTCGGGTCAGCTTCAGCTTCGCCCGGGTGATCAGGTCGTCCAGGCCGTGGGGCTCGCCCTCCAGCAGCAGGGTGTCACCGGGAAGTATCTTAGTGTTGGGGTGGGGCTGGGACTTGCGCTTGCCAGCGCGGAGCAGGGCCATCACCCGCACCTCGTTGTGGGCCATGTGGTTGAAGTCGGCGATGCGGTTCTTCTCGAAGGTCCAGTCGTCGGGAACCTTGACCTCGGTGAAATAGGCGTTGGCCGCCAGGGCCGCGTCGATATTGGTGGCCGGCGTGCGGCCCTTGGGCAGCATGCGATAGGCGAAGGACAGGAACAGGATGCCCATGGCCGCCAGGGCTAGGCCGACGGGCGCGTAGTCGTACATGCCGAACGGCTTGCCCAGAATGTCCTCACGCACCTGGGAGACAATGATGTTGGGAGCCGTGCCCACCAGGGTCACCAGGCCGCCCAGAAGGGCGCCGAAGGACATCGGCATCAGCAGGCGACCGGGCGAGGTCCCCGTGCGACGCGCCACCTGGAGAGCCACAGGCATCATGATCGCCAGGGCGCCGACATTCTTTGTGGCGGTGGACAGCAGGGTGACAGCGGCGGTCAGCACCGGAACCTGGCTGCGCTCGGTCTTCAGGTGGGGAAGCAGGGGCCGCAGCGCGGCCTCGATGATGCCCGAGCGCGCGAAGGCGGCGCTCACCACCAGGGCGCTGGCGATGATCACCGTGATGTCGTTGGAGAAGCCATCAAAGGCGCTCGCCGCCGGCACAACCCCCAGCAGCACGCCGGCCAGCAGCGAGACCAGTGCGATCACGTCATACCGGAACCGGCCCCAGACGAAGGCGCCGATCGTCACTGCGATCAGCCCGAAGGCCAGCGCCTGTTGATGCGTCATCACAGTCCCCCAGCCCAAAGGCTTGGGCCGGGAACGCGTATCAGGGGTTGAGGTTCAAGAGTGCCGGATCGCCGCCTTGCGCGGCGATATTGACGCTGACCGCCCGCTCCACAGCGTAGCGTAGCAGGGCGTGCGGCCCGCCTGCCTTGGGACCGGTTCCCGAAAGGCCCTCACCGCCAAAGGGCTGGACCCCCACCACGGCGCCGATCATGGAGCGGTTCACATAGAAATTGCCGGCGGGAACCGCGGCGCGGACCTGGTCGGCGAAGCCCTCGATCCGGCTGTGGACGCCCAGCGTCAGGCCATAGCCCGTCTCCGCCAGGGGGCCGGCGGCCGCCTCCAGCTTGGCGGCGTCGTAGCGAACGACGTGAAGCACCGGCCCGAAGACCTCCGTCTGCAGAAAGTCCGAGGACGGGATTTCCGCGAGGGTCGGCGCGAAGAATACGCCGCTGTCGGGCGCTTTCATCCGGCGCAGCACCTTGGCCTCCTGGGTCAGGCGCGCCAGGTGAGCCTCCAGGGCGCCACGCGCCTCCTCGTCGATCACCGGGCCGATGTCGGTGCGCGGATCAGCAGGATCGCCCAGGACCAGGGCGTCCATGGCCCCGGCCAATCCTTCGATGAGCTGATCCGCGGTCTCGCGCGGGACGAAAAGGATGCGCAGCGCTGAGCAACGCTGGCCCGCCGAGCCGAAGGCCGAGTTGATGACGTCATCAATGACCTGCTCGCGCAGGGCTGTGGTGTCCACGAACATGGCGTTCAGGCCGCCGGTCTCGGCGATCAGTGGCACGATGGGGCCCGGTCTCGCCGCCAGCGTCCGGTTGATCGCCCAGGCCGTGTCGACCCCTCCGGTGAAGGCGACGCCCGCACAGGCGGGATGGGCGACGAGGGCCGCGCCGACAACCGCGCCGTCGCCGGGCAGCAGATGGAGCACATCGGCCGGCAGGCCGGCCTTGTGGAAGAGCCTCACGGCTTCGGCGGCGATCAGCGGGGTCTGTTCGGCCGGCTTGGCCACCACCGTGTTGCCGGCGGCCAGGGCCGCGGCGATCTGGCCGGTGAAGATGGCCAGGGGGAAGTTCCAGGGACTGATGCAGGCGAAGACGCCACGGCCGTGCAGTGAGAGCTGGTTCACCTCCCCCACGGGGCCCTTCAGGGTCTCGGGACCCGAGAACTGACGCTCGGCCAGATGGGCATAGTAGCGGCAGAAGTCGGCGGCCTCGCGAACCTCCGCCAGGCCGTCGCCGTAGGTCTTGCCGGCTTCCACGGCGCAGATGGCGGTGAGGCGGTCGCGGTGGGCTTCCAGGGCGTCGGCCATGGCCCGCAGGACCTGGGCCCGGCCGTGTCCGCCCCGGGCGTCCCAGGCGGGCTGAGCCGCCTTGGCGGCGGCGAAGGCTTGGCCGATATCCCACTCGCTGGCGTCCCAGGTCTGACCGATAGTCCGCCGACGGTCGCCAGGCGAAGTACGCGGCGTGCCGGCCCCCGTCCCGGTCTCCTTGCCCGCCACAACGGGGCGGCTGGTGAGAAAGTCGAGGTTCACCACGGCGGCGGTCAGACGGTCGCGATCAGCTGCGATGGAGAGGTCGACCCCGGTGGAGTTCTTTCGCGCTGAACCGTAGAGGTCCACCGGCAGCGGAATACGCGGATGCGGCGCGCCGCCAGCAGCCTCCACGGCTCCGACGGGATCGCCGACCACCATCGACACCGGTGTCTTCTCGTCCAGCAGGGCATGGACAAAGGAGGTGTTGGCGCCGTTCTCCAGTAGGCGCCGCACCAGATAGGGCAACAGATCCTCGTGCCCGCCTACTGGAGCGTAAACTCGCAGCTTCAGGGGACCGTAGCGGTTCACAGCCCCCGCATAGAGAGCCTCGCCCATGCCGTGCAGGCGCTGGAACTCCGGCTCCACATTGGCCTGCCGCGCCATCTGCCGCACGGCGGCCAGGGTATGGGCGTTGTGGGTGGCGAACTGCGGATAGAGGGCCGGGGCGGCCGCCAACAACACCCGGGCGCAGGCGAGGTAGGACAGGTCGGTGGCCGCCTTGGTGGTGTAAACAGGATAGCCCGGCAGCCCGCCCACCTGGGCGCGCTTGATCTCGGAATCCCAATAGGCGCCCTTCACCAGGCGCACCATCAGGCGGCGGCCCGTGGTCCGGGCGATATCGGCGACGGCTGCGACGGTCTGGGGGCTCCGCTTCTGATAGGCCTGAACGGCGAGACCAAGCCCCTTCCAGGTCCCGAGCTCCGGCTCACCGGCCAAGCGCTCCAGCAGCTTCAGGGAGATGACCAGCCGGTCGGCCTCCTCGGCGTCGAGGGTCAGGTTGATGTTGGCGGCCGCCGCGATCTTGGCCAGACGCAGGATCCGCGGATAGAGGTCGGCCCACACCCGCTCCTCCTGGCGCGCCTCATAGCGCGGCGACAGGGCCGAGAGTTTCACCGAGACGCCGTGGCCGGCCTCCGGCCCTTCGCCCCTCGCGCGCTGGCCCACCACAGTGAGCGCGTCGGCATAGGCCTTCTCATATTTGTCGGCGTCGGCCGTGGTGCGGGCCCCCTCCCCCAGCATGTCGAAGGAACAGACGAAACCGTCAGCCGCCGCACGCTTGATGGCCTGGTCGATGGTCCGGCCCAGGACGAATTGTTCGCCCATGATCTTGACCGCCGCGCCGACGGCCTGGCGGATCACCGGCTCGCCCAGGCGTCCCCCCAGGCGACGGATGAAGCCCGGCAGGTCGGCGCGCGCCTCCTCGTCGGCATCGATCAGCTTGCCCGTGAGCATCAGGCTCCAGGTCGAGGCGTTGACCAGCAGGCTGTCGGAGCGGCCCAGGTGGCTCGCCCAGTCGGCCGAGGCGATCTTCTCGGCGATCAGCCGGTCCCGGGTCCCCTCGTCGGGGGTGCGCAGCAGGGCCTCGGCCAGGCACATCAGCGCCAGGCCCTCCCGGGTGGAGAGGGAGAACTCCTGCAGGAAGCTCTCGACGACCCCCTGCTTGGCCGCCCCCTTGCGGGCGAAGCGCACCAGGGCCTCGGCCTCCTGGCGAACCTCCTCGCGATCCTCGACGTTGAGGGGCCGGCTGGCGATTAGAGCGGCGACCGCCTGACGTTCATCAACAAATTTACCCCGATCGAGATCGTCGAAAGACATGTCCGGCCCTCAATTTGGGCCTGAAAATGCAAAATCATTGCGAGAAATACAAGGCAGGAGCGGAAAATTTACCGCGCGAGGCCTGAGCGCAGGCGGCAAGGTCAACTGGCCCAAACCCCATAGCAAAAGGGCCCGGTCTTGCGACCGGGCCCTTCGCTTAGTTCGGCGAACCGCCGAGATCGATATCTTAGAAGTTGATGTCGATCGTCGAACGGCGGTTCAGCGGTTCCTTCACGCCGTCGCCGGTGGGAACGGCGAGCATCGTTTCGCCCTTCCAATCGACTTGCAGCGAGCCGGCGCCGACGCCTTGACCGACGAGCGCGTCAGCCACGGCCTTGGCCCGACGTTCCGACAGGCGGACGTTGTAGGCCGGCGAACCGGAGGAGTCGGTGTGACCGACGACAACCACTTGGGTCGCGCGGCCGCCATTGGCGTAGTTCGCGGCTTCCGAAACCACCGTCTGAGCCTCCGGCGTCAGCACGTACGGATCGAAGGGGAAGTAGACTATGAACTGCTTGGCCTCATACGACGGCGCCGGGGGCCGTTTCGTACTGTGGGCACCGTTCACTTGCCCGACAGCCCGCACCGGTAGAAAGCTGAGGAGACCGTCGATTAACGGGGATTCTTGGTGAACAAGCTCCTGCTTTACACTGCTATTCTGGCGCTCCTTGCAGTGTCTGGCGCGGCTGACGCCCGCAAGAAGCCCAAGGCCGCGCCGGTTCCGGTCACGCCGGTTCCGGTCGCGGCAGTGCGGGTGGCTCCGACCGACCCGGTGGAGCTCTACTATTTCCAGCATGGCGATGCTCCGATCTGGCTGCGCAGCGATGCCACCCGGGCTGCGGCGAGCCGCCTGTTGGGCCTCCTGCGCCGGTCGAGCATCGACGGCTTCGCGGTCGGTCCGGCGCTCGCCGCCGATGTCGATGCCGCGCTCGCTTCGGCGGCTCCCGGCAACGCGGAGGCGACCCGCGCGTCCGAAGTGCGCATCAGCAAGGCCTGGGTCGCCTACATGCAGCACCTGCGCACCCCGCCCAAGGGCATGGTCTACGGGTACGAGTTGCTCGCTCCGCAGCGCCGGCCGGATCAGACCCTGCTCACCACAGCTGCGGCTCCAGACCTCGGTGCGGCGTTGACCCGCATGTCAGACGTCAATCCGATTTACCGGTCGTTGCGTGATGCCGCGCTGGCTGCGGGAATGACGACCGCGACGCCGGAGCTTCTTTCAAACCTCGAGCGGGCGCGGGTGCTTCCATCTACCGGCCGGTTCGCGCTGGTGGACGCGGGCAATGCGACCCTCACGATGTATGAAAATGGCCAGGCGGTGGACCGGATGAAGGTGATCGTCGGAACCGGCGAAACGCAGACGCCGATGATCGCGAGCATCATCCACTATGCCGTTCTCAATCCTTATTGGGAGGTTCCGCCCAGCCTGACCAAGAAGCTCATCGCTCCAGGCGTGCTGAGAGGCGGCGACGCCTATCTGAAGCGCAACGGCTATGAGGTGATGAGCAACTGGACCAACGAAGCCACGGTTGTTCCCGCGTCCGAGGTGAAGTGGGCGGCGCTGG
>NZ_JANPJP010000373.1:0-16314 GCF_031425575.1 Phenylobacterium sp. | reverse complement strand
CCGCCCGTGTCCGTTCGGTTTTGGGGGGGGGGCCCCGCCCCGCGGGGGGGGGGGTGGGGGCGAGCCTCAAGCTCCGAGCCCGGTCGCGCCCCCTCCACCGCCTATCGGCGGTCCCCCTCCCCCATAAATGGGGGAGGAAATTAGCTAGATGACCTTCGCCTCCTGCCCAAACACCGGCGTCAGCGACGCGGCCTCGCGGAGGTCCTTCAGGTAGCTGAAGGTCGCGATGGTCTGGGCCAGCAGGTGATCGCCCGACACCAGGCGCGGATAGCGGGCTGGTCGCTCGTCGCTGACAAAGGCCGGATGCGGCTCCACGATCGTCCAGTAGTCGCAGGTCGCGAAGAACGGGAAGCTGTAGCGCTCCTCGCCGACCTTGCGGACCCGGTGCGAGGTGGCGACGAACTCGCCGTTGGTCCAGGCCTCCAGCATGTCGCCGATATTGACCACGAAGGCGCCGGGGGTCGGCGGGCAATCGATCCAGCGCCCCTCGCCGTTCATCACCTCCAGGCCCGCGGCCGTGCCGTGCAGCAGGGTGAAGAACTCATAGTCGGTGTGGGCGCCGATGCCCTGCTGGTCCGGTTCGGCGTGGGGATCGAAGGGATAGTGGATCACCCGGAGCTGGCTGGGAGGACAGGTCAGGTGCGCCTCGAAGGCGTCCCGCGGCAGGCCGAGCGCCAGGGCGAAGCCGCCGAACAGCCGCCGGGCCAGGGCCGACACCGCCTGATAGTAGGCGGCCGCCGCGGCGCGGAAGCCCTCGTCGTCGGGCCAGAGGTTCGGCCCCATCATGGGTGCGCGGTCATCACCCGCGGGCAGGTCGAGGCCGATGTCATAGGCCTCCTTCCTGTCGATCTTGCCCCCCGGAAAGACCTCCTCGCCCTCGGGCACATAGCCGGAGTGGTTGGTGGAGCGCCCAATGTACGACTGAAGCTTGGCCTCCATCGGCTGGGCGAAGTAGCGCTGCGCGGCGGCCAGCAGGTCGGTGATCAGGACCGGGTCGAGGCCGTGGCCGGCGACATAGAGAAAGCCTGCCTCCCGCGCCGCCCGTCCCAGGGCGTCGGCCACGGCCTGGCGGTCGGCGGGATCGGGCGACCCCAGGCCCGCGATATCCACCACCGGCACAGTCTGGAAATTGCGGGTCATAGGCCGCCTCCACGCGTCGCGCGTATTACCAATTGATCGGTTCGTACTCAGTCACCTTGGTGGCGGGCGGCCAGCGAAGGGCCACCGATTGATGCCTGGACGCTCATCCTGGCGCCTCGCTGCGTAGTTTTGCGGCGCCTTCGCCCCTCTCGGCGCCGCGCGCACCGGAGCCGTGGATTATTACGATCTGCGCACTCAGTAATATCGCTCGAAAGACAGGCGAGGGCCGGTCTGCGGAACAGGGGATCGATATGACCAAGTGGCTTACCGGAGTGAAAGTCGCCGCGACGGCGGCCCTTGTCGGCCTGGCGCTGGCCGCCTGCAGCCCGAAGACCGAGACCACGACCGCCGCGGCGCCCGCCGCCAAGACCTACACCGTCGGCTGGACCATATATGCCGGCTGGATGCCTTGGCCCTATGCCGAGCAGGCCGGGATTGTGAAGAAGTGGTCCGACAAGTACGGCGTCGACATCAAGGTCGTGCAGATCAACGACTATGTCGAAAGCCTCAACCAGTTCACCGCCGGCAAGCTGGACGCGGTGACCTCCACCAACATGGACGCCCTGACCATTCCGGCCGCCGCCGGGAAGGACACCACCTTCGTGATGATCGGCGACTATTCCAACGGCAATGACGGCATTGTCCTCAAGGGCGGCGCAACCCTGGCCGACATCAAGGGCCGTCCGGTCAACCTGGTGGAAAACTCCGTCTCCCACTACCTCCTGGCCCGTGGGTTGGAGAGCGCCGGCCTGAAGATGACCGACGTGAAGGTGGTCAACACCTCCGACGCCGACATCGTCGCCGCCTTCTCGGCGCCCGACACCAAGGCCGTGGTGCCGTGGAACCCGCAGCTGACCGAGATCAAGAAGATGCCGGGCGCCAAGCAGGTGTTCGACTCATCCAAGATCCCCGGCGAGATCCTCGACGGCCTGATCATCTCCACCGAGGTGGCCAAGGCCAACCCGAACCTGGCCAAGGCCCTGGCCGGCATCTGGTATGAGACCACCATGTTGATGAACCAGCAAGACGCCGCCGGTCAGGCCGCCCGCGAAGCCATGGCCAAGATCTCCGGCACCGATCTCGCCGGCTATGAGAGCCAGCTGAAGACCACCTACCTCTACTACGATCCCAAGGCGGCGCTGGCGGCCACCACCAGCCCCGACCTGGTCGCGGCCAATGACAAGGTGCGCAAGTTCAGCTTCACCGCCGGCCTGTTTGGCCAAGGCGCCAAGTCGGTGGACGACATCGGCATCGAGTTCCCGGGCGGCAAGATCCTGGGGGACCCGAAGAACGTGAAGCTGCGCTTCGACCCGACCTACGTCCAGATGGCCGCGGACGGCAAGCTCTAGGCCCCGCTCAGTAACGCTTACCCAAGGAGGCGATTTCCGATGCGCCGTCTGCTGAACGCGCGGCCGCGTGTCGGGGGTCGCCTCCTCCTGGGCCTGTTGCCGATCCTGGCCCTGGTCCTGCTCTATCTGGTGGTCGCCACGGCGCGCCACACCGATAACCCCCGCGACAAAATCACCCCGATCCCGGCCGCCATGGCCGCCGGCATCCAGACCATGGCCTTCGAGGCCGACCCCCGCACCGGCGAAGTCCCCCTGGTGGCCGACACCAAGGCCAGCTTGCAGCGACTGGGCGTCGCGGTCGGGTTGGCCGCAGGGACCACCCTGGTGCTCGGACTGACCATCGGCCTGCTGCCCTATGTGAGAGCGAGCCTGGGCCCCTTGGTCGCCACCATATCGGTGATCCCGCCGATCGCGGTCCTGCCCATTCTCTTCATCGTCTTCGGACTGGGGGAGACCTCGAAGATCGTGCTGATCTTCGTGGGGATCACGCCGGTGATGGTTCGCGACCTGGCGACCCACGTGGCGGCCATCCCCGAGGAGCAGATCGTCAAGGCCCAGACCCTCGGCGCCTCCACCTGGCTGACCCTGCTCCGCGTCGCCCTGCCCCAGGCCCTGCCCCGTCTGATCGACTCCCTGCGGCTCTCGCTGTGCCCCGCCTGGGTCTATCTGATCTCCGCCGAAGCCATCGCGTCCGACGTCGGCCTCGGCTACCGGATCTTCCTGGTCCGCCGCTATCTCGCCATGGACATCATCCTTCCCTATGTCGTCTGGATCTCGCTGCTGGCGGTGATCATGGACCTGGCCCTGCAGGCCTGGAGCCGCACCAGCTTCGCCTGGGCCCACCCGCCGCGGAACGTCCGATGAGCGTGCTGGCCTTCCGCAATGTCTGGGTCGAGTACGGCGCCAAGATCGTCCTGGAGAAGGTCGATCTCGACGTCGCCGACGGCGCCTTCGTCTCGATCATCGGGCCCTCGGGCGCCGGCAAGTCCACCTTCCTGCGGCTGGCGCTCGGCCAGGAGGCGCCGACCCGAGGCTCCATCCTGCTGGACGGCGTGCCCCTGTCGCCGGAGCCTGGTCCGGACCGCGGCGTTGTCTTCCAGCGCTACTCGGTGTTCCCGCACATGAACGCCCTGGACAACGTGACCTTCGGCCTCGACTGCGCGGGCTCCCCCCTGCGCGGCCGGCTGGGCGGCAAGGCCAGAAAACAGGCCCGCGAAGCGGCCAAGGCCTTGCTGGCCCGCGTCGGGCTGGAGCACAATTTCAAGACCTATCCCCGGGCTCTGTCGGGGGGCATGCAGCAGCGGCTGGCCCTGGCCCAGGCGCTGATCACCCGGCCCCGCATCCTGCTCCTGGACGAGCCCTTCGGCGCGCTGGACCCGGGGGTGCGTCTCGACATGCACGGCCTGATCACCGAGCTCTGGACCGAGCACAAACTCACCATCCTGATGGTCACCCACGACATCAAGGAGGCCTTCAAGCTGGGCACCCGCGTGGTGGCCTTCGACAAGCGCCGCCACGATCCCCAGGCCCCGCACCGCTACGGCTCCACGGCGGTCTACGACTTCCCGCTGGACGACAAGAAGAGCCGCGCGGTGCCGCCGGTGCTGAAGGCGTTGGTGACCCCATAGCGCCGCTCATCCCCGCTAGAGCGGGGATGAGCGGATAGGCCTTACTTCGGCAACCCCGCGATGTATGGCCGCCAGCCGCCCAGGGCCGTGATGTCCTCGGCGCCGACGATGGCACGGGGCTCGGCGACAAAGCCCTTCACCGAGGCTCCGTTCTCCAGAGTGACCGTACCGATGGCGAGCGGCGCGGGCACCTCGACGACGAAACTGCCGAACGCCTCCACGGCCAGCTCATAGACCTCCACCTCGATGGCCCCGCCCCCCTCGCCCACATGAATGAGCGCCGGCTTGAAGGGGGTGGTGTTGGTCATGGCGAACAGCTTGTAGGCCGCCGCCGTTTTGGTCCGGCTCACCAGCTTGGCGTCGCGAGAGGTGAGCTGCCAGTGCAGGGGCATGCCCGCCAGGTGGGCTCCCACGACGGCGAGCTTCACGGTCTGGGGCTTGCCGGCGGTGTCCAGCGCGGGGGCGTCGGGCATGGGGGAGATCTCCTCGTAGCGGCGGGCCAGGTCGAGCAGGACATTGTCCGCCCAGGCCTGCCCCACCAGGGTGACGCCGAAGCCGGTGTCGTTGTCGCGGAACCCGGCCGGGACGGCGATGGCGCTCATGTCCAGCAGGTTGACGAAGTTGGTGTAGAGCCCCAGCGCCCCGTTCAGGGCGAAGGGCTCGGCCATCACCTCGGCCAAGCGGTAGATGGTGGGCGTGGTGGGCAGCAGCAGGACGTCCACCTGGAGCCAGATGGCCTCCGCCGCCCGGGCATGGTCGGCCAGGGCGTAAAGGCCGCGGAAGGTGGCGACGCCGGTCACCCCGAAGCCGCCCTGCAGGATGGCGCGCACCGTGGGGTTCACCGCCGCCGGGGTCGCCCGCAAGAGGGGTTCGATGGCGGCGGTGCGCTCAGCCAACCAGGGGCCGCTGTAGAGCAGCTTGGCGGCCTCCAGCAGGGGCTCGATGTCGATCTCAACCGGCGCGCCGCCCATGGCGGTGACTCGCTCGACAGCCCGGCCGTAGAAGGCCTGGGCCTGGTCGTCCCCCATGAAGATCAGTTGATCCGCCTTCGGAACACCGAACCGGAAGCTTGTCCCGAGGAGGGCGGGCGCGGGCGGCGCCTGTCGCGAATAGGTGTCAGTGGGGTCGAAGGCGGCCACGACGCTGTCCACCAGGGCGGCGTCGACCACGTCGTTGGCCAGCACCGTCACGCAGTCGAGCGACCGGCAGGCGGGCACGACGCCGCTCGTGCTCCAGCGGCCCTTGGTGGGCTTGAAGCCGATCAGACCGTTGAAGGCCGCCGGCACTCGGCCCGAACCGGCCGTATCGGTGCCGAGCGCGAAGGCCACCAGGCCCGCCGCCACCGCCACCGCCGATCCCGAGCTGGAGCCGCCGCTGACATAGGCCAGATTGTAGACGCAGGCCGGCGCGCCATAGGGGCTGCGCGCGCCCACCAGGCCGGTGGCGAACTGGTCCAGGTTGGTCTTGCCCATGAGAATCGCGCCTGCCGCCAGCAGCCGGGCGACCACCGTGGCCGTGTCGTCAGGCTCGTAGGCATAGGCCGGACAGGCCGCCGTGGTGGGCAGACCCGCCACGTCGATATTGTCCTTCACCGCGAAGGGCGCTCCGGCCAGGGGCAGCTGCTCGCCCGCCGCGATGCGGGCGTCCACCGCCCGGGCCTGGGCCAGGACGGTCTGCGGATCGGGCCGCATGATCCAGGCGTGTGCCTGCACCTCGTCATAGGCGGCGATGGCGTCCAGGGCCTCGGCGATGACGCTCTCGGCCGAGCGGGCGCCGCTGTAGACGGCCGACGCGATGGCGGTGATGGAGAGGCGGGTCATGGGGCTCAAGCCGGTTCGAGGGCGATCATCGGGGCGCCGGGGGCGATGGGCTGGCGCTCCTGGGCGTAGACCTGACGGACGACCCCGGCGCTGGGGCTGGCCACGTCGCACTCGGTCTTCATGGCCTCGATCACCGCGATGATCGCGCCCTTCTCCACGCGGTCGCCCACCTCCACCAGCATCTTCCAGACGCTGCCGCCCAGGGGCGCCTCGACGAACTCCGAGCCACCAGGCGCCTCGAAGGCGGCGGCCGGCGCATCGTCTATGGCTTCGCTCGACAGCGCCTCGACCCGGGCGAACTCGCCCTTGACCTCCCAGTCGGCGCGCTCAGCCTCGAAGGCCGCCTGTCGATTGGCCTGGAAGGCTTCGATGCTCTCGGCGTGGTCGGCCATCATCCTGCGGTAGTCGGAGAGCCTGAAGGTCTCCTCGTCGATGCGGATCTCGCGGCGTCCCAGAGGGAAGTCGCGACGCCACTCGGTCAGCTCTTCATGGCTGACGGGGAAGAAGCGAATCTGGTCGAAGAACCGCAGCAGCCAGGGCTTGCTCTCGGTGAAGGCGTTGGTCTGCCGGTAGGTGTTCCAGACCTGGATCGTGCGTCCGAACAGCTGGTAGCCGCCCGGGCCCTCCATCCCGTAGATGCACATATAGGCGCCGCCGATCCCCACCACGTTGGGCGGGGTCCAGGTGCGGGCGGGGTTGTACTTGGTGGTCACCAGCCGGTGGCGCGGATCGACCGGGGTGGCGACCGGCGCGCCCAGATAGACATCCCCCAGGCCCATCACCAGGTAGCGGGCGTCGAAGACGATGCGGTGGACGTCATCCTCGCTGGCCAGGCCGTTGATGCGCCGGATGAACTCGATGTTGTCGGGGCACCAGGGGGCGTCGTCGCGCACCGAGGCCATGTACTTGTCGATGGTCTCGTAGATCGCCGGGTCCTTCCAGGACAGCGGCAGGTGGATCACCCGGCTGGGGATCTCGAAGTCGTCCAGGCCGCCCAGGCGCTCTTCCATGTCGGCGAGCGCCTGAAGCAGGCGAACCTGGGGCAGGACGCGGCTGTCATAGTGGACCTGCAGGGAGCGGATGCCCGGCGTGATGTCAATGACGCCCGGCAGCGCCTGGGCCTGCAGCTCCAGCATCAGGGCGTGGATGCGCAGGCGTAGTTCCAGGTCCAGCACGATGGGGCCGTATTCCACCAGCAGGTGGCGGTCGCCCTGGCGGCGGTAGACCACCTGCGGCCGGTGACCGGTCGCGTCGATGACAGCCAGGATCGGGTTGGTGATCGTCTCATCGAACAGGTCGCGGTGCGGGGTCTTGGTGGGCGCCTGAGCAGACTCAAGGCTCTCCACCAGGCGGTCCTGCTCGGTCTCCGCCAGGGTGGCGGCGGTGTCGTCCACCAGGTCGAAGGTGACGGTGTCGCCCGGCGCCAGTTGCCCCACCTTCCAGAGGTCGGCCTGGATCACCACGAAGGGGCAGACAAAGCCCCCCAGGGACGGCCCGTCCGGCCCCAGGATGATCGGCATGTCGCCGGTGAAGTCGACGGCTCCGATGGCGTAGGCGTTGTCGTGGATGTTGGACGGGTGCAGCCCCGCCTCACCCCCGTCGCGCCGCGCCCAGTGCGGCTTGGGCCCGATCAGGCGCACCCCGGTGCGGTTGGAGTTGTAGTGCACCTTCCACGCCGCCGAGCGGACCATCGCGATATCGGCCGGGGTGAAGAAGTCCGGCGCCCCATGGGGCCCGGCCAGCACGCGGACCGCCCAGGTCTTGCCCAGCTGGGGCCGCGCCGCGGCCTCCAGCGGCTGGGCCACGTCGTCCACCTCGGCGTCCCCCAGGTGCAGCACGTCGCCGGCCGCCAGGGTCCGCCCCGCATGGCCGCCGAAGCCGCCAAGGGTGAAGCTCGACCGGCTGCCCAGATAGGCCGGGATGTCCAGCCCGCCACGCACCAGCAGATAGGCCCGCAGGCCCGCCCCCTTCACCCGGGCGATCTTCAGGGTCTGGCCCGCCGCGATGGCGATCGGCGCATAGGTGGCCATCGGCTCGCCGTCGAGGCTGGCCTCCAGCTCGGCTCCGGTCAGGCAGACCACGGCCTCGTGGTTGAAAACTAGCGTCGGGCCGAGCGCGGTGATCTCCAGGCCCGCCGCCGCCTGCGGATTGCCCAGCAGCCGGTTGCCCAGCCGAAATGCGAGCGCGTCCATCGGCCCTGACGGCGGCACGCCGACATCCCAGTAGCCGAGGCGGCCAGGATAGTCCTGGACCGTGGTGGCAGGGCCGCCGCTCAGCACGCGGATGGTGCGGGGCTTGAAGGCGATGTCGGCCAGGGCCCGCGTCGAGACCTGTCCGCTGACGAAGGCCTCGCTGCGGGCCACCTGCCGCAGCCATTCGAGATTGGTCTCCAGGCCGTAGAGGGCGGTGCGGTCCAGGGCCTGCTGCAGGGCGCGGACGGCGGTGGGACGGTCGGCGGCGGTGACGATCAGCTTGGCCAGCAGGGGGTCGTAGTGGGCGCTGACCTCAGTCCCGTCGGTGATCCAGGTGTCGACCCGGGCGTCCTGCGGGAAACTGGCCTTGGTGAGCACCCCCGACGAGGGCCGGTAGTCCTGGCCCGGGTCCTCGGCATAGAGCCGCGCCTGGATCGAGGCGCCCCTGGCGGTCCCGTCGAAGCCGCCCAGGAAACCGTAGTCTCCGGCCGCCCCGCGGATCATCCACTCCACCAGGTCGACGCCGGTCACCTGCTCGGTGACGCCATGCTCCACCTGCAGGCGGGTGTTGACCTCCAGGAAGAAGAAGTCGTCGCGCTCGGCGTCGTAGAGGAATTCCACCGTGCCGGCCGAGCGGTAGTCGGCGGCCTCGCACAGGCGCACGGCGGCCGCCATCAAAGCGGCGCGGGTGGCGGGCGGAAGGTGCGGGGCGGGCGTCTCCTCGATGACCTTCTGGTTGCGCCGCTGCAGCGAGCAGTCCCGTTCGCCCAGCGCGACGACCCGGCCCTGCCCGTCGCCGAACACCTGCACCTCGATGTGCCGCGCCTGGCGGACATAGCGCTCCAGGAAGACCCCGGCGTCGGAGAAGTTGGAGCCCGCCAGCCGCGCCACGGCGGCGAAGGCCTCGGCCACGGCCTCGGGGGTCTCGCAGACCCGCATGCCGATGCCGCCGCCTCCGGCGGTGGCCTTGAGAATCACCGGGAAGCCGATGCGATCGCCCGCCTCGCGGGCCACGTCGGCGTCGGTGAGCAGGTCGGTGCCGGGCGCCAACGGCACACCCTGGGCCTGGGCCAGGTCGCGGGCGGTGTGCTTCAGGCCGAAGGCCAGGATATTGGCCGGCGTCGGCCCGATGAAGGCGATCCCCGCGGCCTCGCAGCGCTCGGCGAAGACGGTGTTCTCGCTGAGGAACCCGTAGCCCGGATGGACGGCCTGGGCGCCCGTCGCCTTGGCGGCGGCCAGGATGGCGTCGATGTCGAGATAGGACTGGGCCGCCGCCGCGGGGCCGATGCGCACGGCCTCGTCCGCCTGGGAGACGTGCAGGGACCCGGCGTCGGCGTCGGAGAACACCGCAACCGAGCCCACCCCCATCGTCTTCAGGGTGCGGATGATCCGGCAGGCGATGGCGCCGCGGTTGGCGATCAGGACCTTGGTGAACACTGGTCCTACCCCGCGATGATCATGCGCACGGGCGTCGGATTGAAGCCGTTGCAGGGATTGTTGATCTGCGGACAGTTGGAGACGATGGCCACCAGGTCCATCTCCGCGCGCAGGTCCACATAGAGGCCCGGCGCCGAGATGCCGTCGACGATGCCCAGCGCCCCGTCGGCCTCCACCGGCACGTTCATGAACCAGTTGATGTTGGACACCATGTCGCGCTTGCCCCGCCCGTGCCGAGCGTTGGCCTGCAGGAAGTTCTCGACGCAGGCGTGCTGGCTTTTGGTGTGGTGACCGTAGCGCAGGGTGTTGCTCTCACACGAACAGGCCCCGCCGATGGTGTCGTGATAGGCGACCGAAGTCCCCGTCACCGTGGCCATGGCGGCGCCCTCGTTCGACAGCAGCACCGAACCCGTCCGCAGGAAGATATTGCCCTGGGCGGCCATGGTGTCCTGGGCCGAATAGCGCTCGGCGTCGTCGGCCAGCGCATACATCAGGAAGTCGACGGCCTGGTTGCCCTCCAGGTCGACGATGCGCAGGGTCTGGCCCTTGCGCACCACCGCGTCCCAGGGGGCGCGGGCGGGGACGATGTCGTCGCGGGCGATGGGGCCTGTCAGGCCGCTCAAGGGGTCGCTCATCGGCTGTACTCCGCCTCAACGTTCAGAAAGGCGCGCAGGCCCTCCGGGGTGGCGTTGCGGATCGGGTCTTCGGGCGGCGTCACCGGCCCGCGCCAGGCGCTGACCCGCAGGGGCGTGACGCTGTAGTCGGCCCGCGAGTCCAGCACGTGGGGGCAGTTGGCCAGCACCACGATCAGGTCCATCTCGGCCCGCAGGGTCAGGCGGCGGCCCGCGGCGAAGGGACCGGCCTGCGGGGTGATCGCCCCGTCGGCCTCAACCCTCACCCCCTTGAACCAGGTGATGCAGGGATGGATGTCGCGGCGGCCCAGGCCGAACTTGGCGAGCGCCAGGCTGAAGCGGTCCCGCGCATTGGGGTGCGGCCCCCAGTTGTCGCCGGCGCCATACCTCGCGGCGTTGGTCGCCGCGTTGGAGGCCCCGCAGAAGGCGTCGTGGGTCCCGGCCTCGTCCTCCAGCAAGCTGAACATCACCTTGCCCATGTCCGACAGCACAAGCTTGCCGGCGCCCAGATAGGCGTTCCACTGCACCTTCAGGGTGTCGGCCACGTTCAGCCGTTCGACCGGCCGCTCGGCGTTGAACACCAGCATCGAGGCGCAGGCGTCCCCGGCCAGGTCGGTCAGCTGCAGGCGCGCGCCGCGGTCCAGGCGCTTGGCGCCGTAGCCGCCGGGGGCGAGGGTCTCGGCCCAGACCATGTCGGACGGCGCAACCCCGGCCGGCGGCTGCGCCGCCGCGCTGGCGGGCACGGTAGGCATGGCGTCGACCTGCGTTCCGGCCATCGCCCGGGCGTGGGCCTGGGCGGCGTAGGGGTTGGCGGTGTCGGTGGTCATGTCGCGTCCTCGGGATCGAGCAGGGCATGCAGGGGCGGCAGCAGGGCGGTGGTGGTCACGAGCTTGAGCTGCTGCACCCCGCGTATCTTGCGCAGCTCGTCGCAGAGATCGCTCAGGCGCTCCGACGGCCCCTGGACCAGCAGCACCTCCAAGGACTGGTCATCCTCCAGGAAGACGTGCTGCGAGGAGATCACCTCCTCCAGATAGGCCTGCTGGGCCTGGGCCAGGGCCTGACGGACCCGGCCGCTCTCAGTGCGGTAGATCAGGGTGATGGCGCCCGCCAGCACCATGCCGGGCCGCGTCTCGCCGTGCTCGGCCAGTTCATGGCGGATCAGTTCAGCGATCATCTGCGAGCGGCTGGGCAGGCCGCGCTCGGTGACCATGGCGTCGAGCTGGGCCACCAGTTCGGCGGGCATGCTCAGACTCAATCGCGCCAGGGGAAGGCTTTCGACGTTCATGCGCCGATCTGCGGTCAGTATTACGATCAGGCCAAATCGTAATACGTCACGCAGAGGCCGACATCGTCCGGCGCCCTACTCTTAGGCAATGGCGGCTCGGGGCGCCTATCGGCGCGGCGATCGCCTCAGGGCGTTTCCAGACTTCCGATATAGGCCGCGATGTCATCGGCCTCGTTGGCGGTGAGTCCGATTTTGGGCATGTCGTAGTGACGCCCCTTGGCGATGTCCTCCATCCGGCGCCTGAAGCTGAGGGCGGTCATCCCGCGCCGCATGTCCCGAAACGCGGTCGATGGGGACCGGGGACTTTCGCCGTAGAGGCCCAGCCCATGACAGCCGCCACAGCGCAGCTCAGCCAGGTCCCGTCCACGCTCGGCCGCCATATCCCCCGCCGCCGTAAGTGGCACATTGGCGCCGCCGCAGGCCGCGAGCAGCAGAAGGGGAATGCAAAGTGACCAGACCTTGTGCAACCCGAGCTCCGCCATCGAAGGTCCTCCATGGGCGCCAGGAGAGAGAGAGCCCCGAAACCCAAGGCTCCAGAGCGCTCCTCCAGACCACGGGCTCGGGGGGTGAGCGTCAGTAGGCTGGATGTCCAGACCAATCAGTTCTCTCGGACCTCTCGACCTCTATCGGCTGCCGGCCGCGACGCCTTGACCCAGATCAAAGGCCGCGGCGGACCATCACGCTGGACAGGCCCGGAATGTAATGGCACTATTAATGTCAATATATGGGGCGGAGGGACCGCCAAGGGGGCGAAGATCATGAAGAAGCGGATCTGGCTGGGCGCCACCGCCCTCGTGATCGCCGTGGGCGTTGGCGTCGCCGCGATGAATAGGCCAGCGATCCTCAGCATGGTCGCCAGGGCCCGAATGCCCCCTGTGGAGCCGAACCGTCCGGTGGCCTGGGCCCAGGGGCCCGCCGCGCCCGCCCCCGGGGAACGGCCGCCGAACGTGGTCTTCATTCTGGTTGATGACCTGGGCTTTAACGACATCACCCTGAACGGCGGCGGAGTGGCCGGCGGGGTGGTCCCGACGCCCAACATCGATTCCATCGCCCGGGACGGCGTCGACTTCGTGAACGGCTATGCGGGCAACGCGACCTGCGCGCCGTCACGGGCGGCGCTCATGACCGGCCGCTATCCCACCCGCTTCGGCTTCGAGTTCACCCCCGCGCCCGTCGCCTTCGCCAAGCTGGTGGGCACCGAGGCCGAACCGGACTCGCTCATCGAGCCGAAGTTCTTCGGCGACCGCGTCAAGAACATGCCCCTCGGCAGCACGACGCGGTCACCCACCGCCGTGAACACCCTCAGCATGCCGGCCAGCGAACTCACCATCGCAGAAGTGCTCAAGCCCCGCGGCTACCACACCATCCACCTGGGCAAGTGGCACCTGGGCGGGGCCGAGGGCTCACGCCCGGAAGCTCAGGGTTTCGACGAGAGCCTGGGCTTCATCGCCGGCGGCTCGATGTTCCTGCCCGAGAAGGCGCCCGACGTCGTCAACGCCAAGCAGCCCTGGGATCCCATCGACCGCTTCCTGTGGCCGAACCTTCCCTATCAGGTTCAATACAACAACTCGGCGATGTTCGCGCCGAAGGGCTACATGACCGACTACCTCACCGATGAGGCGGTCAGCGCCATCAAGGCCAACAGGAACCGGCCGTTCTTCCTCTACTACGCCCCCAACGCCATCCACACGCCGCTGCAGGCCACCAAGGCCGACTACGACGCCCTGCCCCAGATTGCGGACCACCGCCTGCGGGTTTACGGCGCCATGGTGCGCAACCTGGACCGCAATGTCGGCCGCGTGCTCCAGGCCCTGAAGGATCAGGGCCTGGACGACAACACCCTGGTGATCTTCACCAGCGACAACGGCGGCGCGGGCTATGTCGGCCTGGCCGACGTCAACCGGCCCTATCGCGGCTTCAAGTCCACCTTCTTCGAGGGCGGGATCCATGCGCCCTTCTTCATGCGCTGGCCGGCCAAGATCCAGGCCGGGTCGCGCTACGCCAATCCCGTCAGCCACATCGACATCTTCGCCACCGCCGCGGGCGCGGCGGGCGCGGCGCTTCCCAAGGACCGAGTGATCGACGGGGTCGACCTCGTCCCCTACCTGCAGGGCAAGGCGTCGGGTCGGCCGCACCAGACCCTGTTCTGGCGGTCGGGCCAGTACAAGGCCGTTCGCGACGGCGATTGGAAACTGCAGAGCAACGGCGCCCGCGGGAAGGTGTGGCTCCACGACCTCGCGGCCGACCCCACCGAGCAGCGCGACCTGTCCAAGGCGAGACCCGACAAGGTGGCGGCCCTCCAGGCCCTGCTCCGCGACCAGGACGCCCAGGCCGCCAAGCCGATCTGGCCCTCCCTGCTGCAGGGTCCGGTCTTCATCGACCATCCGAGCGGCCAGCCCCAGAAGCCCGGCGAAGAATACATTCTGTGGGATAACTGAAGCACATGACCCAGCCCCTCACCACAGACGCGGGCGTCCGGTTCCTGCGCTCGCCGGACGCGGCCTTCCAGGGTCTGGCGGACTACCCCTTCGCGCCCCACCACATCAACTTTGAGGGCCTGCGTTTGGCCTATGTGGACGAGGGGCCCCGCAACGGGCCGGTCGCCCTACTGATGCACGGCATGCCCACATGGAGCTACCTGAACCGGAAGATCATCCACCGTTTGGTCGCGGCGGGCTGGCGATGCGTGGCGGCCGATCACATCGGCTTTGGCCGCTCTGACAAGGTGACCGACGACGGCTGGTACTCCATAGCCCGGCACGTGGCCGCCCACCGGCTGCTGGTCGAGACCCTGGACCTGAGGGACGTCACCCTGTTCTGCCAGGATTGGGGCGGCCCCATCGGCCTGGCCCAGGCCGCCGAGCAGCCGGAGCGGTTCTCGCGCCTGGTGGTGATGAACACCTGGCTGCACCACGCCGACTACGCCTACACCGACGCCCTGAAGCAGTGGAACGCCCAGTGGCAGGCCGACGGACTGTTCGGCATGAACGTCCCGGAGAAGCTGTCCCTGGGCTGGTTCATGATGCTGCCGCTGGGCCACATGAAGCCGGCTGACCTGTTCGGCGTCATCGGCACGGGAACCCACCCAGTCCTGACACCCGAGCAGGACGCCGTGCGCCGCGGTTACGACGCCCCCTTCGAGGGCCTGGGCCGGGCCGGTCACGCCGGGCCCCGCCGCTTCCCCTTGAGCCTGCCCTTCGACAATCCGCAGGGCGGGGCCGCCGAGGCCCAGGCCCATTGGTTCGAGGCTCTGCTCGGCTGGAAGAAGCCCATCCACTTCGTCTGGGGCGGCGCCGACGCGGTGTTCACCGAAGCCTGGGGCCGGGCCTGGGCGGCCCACTATCCGCAGGCCACCTTCGACCTGCTGCCCGAGGCCGGCCATTTCCTGCAGGAGACCCACGGCGAGCAGATCGCCGAGATCGTCCTGGAGCGAATGAAGGCCAAGCCATGAGCTTCTTTCCGCCCTCGACCAATTCTCAGTACCTCGGGGCTCGGAGTTCGGTCTGGTTCCTGGGACTGTCAGCGGTCCTGACCCTGGTCCCCGGCCTGATCCACAGCTTTTTCCCCGACGGCGGAGCCGGTGTGATCGGGGGCCTGGATATGGGTGACAGGCGCGACATGGTGATCGGTCTGTTCCGATGGGAGGGCGCGACCCAGCTGGCGCTGGGAATGGGCCTGCTGGTGGTGGCCTTGCGCTATCAGACCCTCACGGCGCTGTTCCTGGCCTTGGTGATCGTCGAGCGCGGCCTGATGAGCCTGCACGGCTGGGTGCTGTCGCCACCGGTCAGCGGCCACCACCCTCCAGCCCACTATGGCAGCCCGGCGTTTGCGGCCCTGGCCCTGGTGTTCCTGATTCTGGCCCTGCGTCCGCGTCGAGGCTAAAGAGCGCCGACGGCGTTGAAATAGCCAGGCGCGCCCGCCACGGCCGGGCCGAGCAAGGCGTCAGGTGGCTGGGCGGTCTCGGTTTACGAGGCCTCCCACCCGAACCGCCTGGGCTCCGGGATCACGCACTATCCCCGCGGTTTGGTCTTGATATTCAGCTGGCCGGCCAGGCCCGCGACGCGGTGATGTTCAATGGCGTGCATGGCTGGCGACATGGCCATTTCACGGAAGGCGGCCAGGGACGGGTATTCGGCGAGCGCCACCATGTCCCACAGCTCCTCCACCTCGCCGATCATCAGGCCCGTGACCTCGCCGCTGTAGCGGACCTTGCCCCCCAGCCCCTCCACGAGCTGGGCGACTTCCTCGCCGTAGCGGGCATAGGCCTCGCGGCCGCTGAGGTGGGCGTCGCTGCCGTCGGCGTACTCGGCCTTCGGCTTGAACTTCAACAGGTTGACCATGACGAAGGGCCCCTCCTCGGGCGCCCCGAAGAATTCCATGGCCTGCTGCATGGGGGGCAGGACAGCGTTGACGACGTTCATGGGCTTAGCTCCGGGTGCGGATCAGGGTGTCGATGATGGCGATGATGTCGTCTGGGCAGTCTTCCTGCAGGAAGTGGCCGCCCTTGGTGGTGGCGTGGTGCTGACCCTTGGCGCCCGGGATGCGGGTCTGGAAGACGACGTCGCCGTCGCTAAAGGCGGTGACCACGGGCCTGTCGAACCGCTCCAGCACCTCCCAGGCGGCCTTGTTCTCCGCTACCTGGCCGTGCTCGGGCGTCACCGGCACCAGGGTCGGGAACTGCCGGGCGCCCTCCTTGTAGGTCTCGTCCGGGAAGGGCGCGTCATAGGCGGCGATCTCGGCCAGGGTCAGCTCCCGGCCGGTTCCCATGTTGACGATCATGCCGATGGGCATTTCCGGGACGGTCTGGCTGAACTCCAGCCAGGCCTTGAAG
>NZ_JANPJP010000372.1:0-13548 GCF_031425575.1 Phenylobacterium sp. | reverse complement strand
ATGCCGCCGCTGGAGCGGTTCATCCTGCACCGCCTGCACGAGCTGGATGGCCAGGTCCGCGCCGCCTACGACGCCTATCTGTTCCAGGATGTCAGCCGGCCGATCACCGAGTTCTGCCAAGTGGAGCTGTCGCAGCTGTTCTTCGACATCCGCCGCGACGCCCTTTACTGCGACCAGCCCAGCTCCCTACGCCGCCGGGCCGCGCGCACGGTGATGGACGCGGTGTTCGAACGCCTGACGGTGTGGCTGGCGCCGCTGATCCCCTTCACCATGGAAGAGGCCTGGACCACCCGGTTCCCCGACGCCCCCTCCAACTGCCTGCGGGTCTTCCCCGAGACCCCGGCCGCCTGGGCCAATCCCGCCGAGGCGGAACGCTGGGCGAAAATCCAGTCGGTGACCTCCGTGGTCACCGGCGCCCTGGAGGTCGAGCGCCGCGAGAAGCGGATGGGCGCGGCCCTGGAAGCCGCCCCGGTGGTGCACATCGCCGACGCCAGCCTGCTGGCCGCCTTTGAGGGCCTGGACGCCGCCGAGCTGTTCCGCACCAGCCAGGCGACCCTGGTCGCCGGCGACGGTCCGGCCGGAGCCTTCCGCCTCGGCGAAACTCCCGGCGTAGCGGTGGAGCCGATCAAGGCCGACGGTCGGAAATGCGCTCGCTCCTGGCGCATCCTGCCGGAGGTGGGATCTGACCCGCGCTATCCTGAACTCTCGCTGCGGGACGCCAACGCCGTCGCCGCCTGGGACGCTGAAAGGGCCTGAGCATGAAAGCCATCTCCAAATACGGCTGGTCGGCCTACGTGCTGGCCGTCACCGTCATCGTCCTCGATCAGATCTCCAAGCACCTGATCCTTGGCCTGCTGGGAACCCAGGCGGGCTCCAGCGTTCCGGTGGGCGGACCCTTCAGCCTGACGCTGGTCTGGAACCAGGGGGTGAGCTTTGGCCTGTTCAGCGCCGAGCATGACGTGGTGCGCTGGGCGCTCACCGCCTTTTCGCTGATCGTCGCCATCTTCCTCGCCAACTGGGCGCGCACCGCCCTGCGCTGGCCGATGGCCCTGGGTCTGGGCCTGGTGATGGGGGGCGCGATCGGCAACGCCATCGACCGCGTGCGCTTTGGGGCCGTGGTGGATTTCCTGGACTTCCAGCGGCTGGGTTTCTTCCCCTGGGTGTTCAATGTGGCCGACGCGGCCATCACCATCGGCGTGGTCTTCCTTTTGCTTGATTCCACCCGCAAAGAGGCGGCCGCCTAAACGCGTTGGCGGCGATTGCCGTTTGCGCTATCTGACATGTCCATCTTCGGCCGGGGGCGGCCTATCGGAGCCTGTAGTTCATGAGCTTGACCCGAGTGATCGTCGCGACCGCCCTGATCGGGATGGTGGGTCTCACCGGCTGCGCCTCGTCCCGCAAGGCGCTGGGCATGACCAAGGTGACCCCCGACGAGTTCCGCGTGGTGTCCAAGGCCCCCCTGGTGGTGCCGCCTGACTATTCCCTGCGTCCGCCGGCCCCGGGTGAACCCCGTCCGCAGGAACTGCAGCCCGAGAGCGCCGCGCGCAACGCCCTGCTGGGCCGCCGCGACGCCGAGGCCCGCACCGAAGGTGAAAAGCTGCTGGTGGCCAAGGCCGGCGCCGACAAGGCCGATCCGCTGATCCGCTATGTCGTCGACGACGAGGGCGGTGACCTGGCCCACAAGGAAAAGGGCTTCGCCGACCGGGTGATGTTCTGGAAGGACGGCAAGGCCAGCGCCGCGGCGACCGCGGCGGCGGGCGACAATGTCGCCGCGCCGATCGACCCGGCCTCGGAGGCCGCCAAGATCCGTGAAGTCACCGGCGACAAGCCCGTGGTCATCGCGCGCGAGAAGAGCACCCGGATCAAGCTGCCGGGTCTGTAGGTCCCGGACGGATCGCCTGGAGCGTCAGGAAGGCACCCACCAGGAATAGCAGGAAGATGACGGCATAGGTCGTTCCGGCCTCGGCCAGCTGCGGACTGCGCGGCGAGAACATGCGTACCAGGCCGGCGGTCAGGGCCCCCCAGCCCAGCAGCGTCACCACCAGCGTCCAGCTCGGGCGCCAGACATTGTGGGTCCTGATGATCGCCAGGCCCGCCACGAAAAGCAGCACGCCGTTCAGATAGACCAGGGTGGGGTCCGCCGGGCTCCAGATGTCCAGGTTCAAGGCCTCGGAGGTGGTGATCGCCATCAGGGTTGGGCCGGCCAGCCCGGCGATGTGTCTCGGATCGGCCATGTCGTCGCCCTTGGACCTACGGTTGAGGTCCTGTGACTGGCGCAGGCGGCGCAACGTCGCCTTGACGCCGATCAAGCGGCCCTACTCTTCCCCCGGCGTCTTCACTTCGAACCCTTGATACTGCAGCTGATCCAGCACGCCACCCTGGGCCAGCAGGGGGCGGAGAGGGACGACGGCCACGGCGTGACCGGGGGTTTTCAGGGCGCGCGCGATGGCGGCGGCCTGGTCGGCCTTGAAGCGGCGGTCCAGGGCCAGGGCTCCAGGCGCCGAGGCCAGGCATTTCTCGAAGCCGCGCTCGGCGTTGAGCGCGCCGCGCACGTCGCCCTGGGCCCAGGCCTGGGCGGCGCGGCGTGCGGCGGCGGGACCGGCCTCGGCCTCATCCAGGGCGTCTTCCAGACAGGCCTGTTGGGCGGCTGCGGGCGTGCGCACCACCTGACCCAGCAGACCGCCCGCGTCGTAACTCTTCTCCTCGACCTTGATGCGCCGCGCCTTGGCCAGGCGCCGCACGGTCTTGGCGGGATCGGCGGCGGTGAGCTGGCTGGCCTGGCGATAGTCGTCCACCAGGATCAGCCCCGCCGCGAGGCCGTTCTTGGTCGCATAGCGTTCAGCCGGCTTGCCGCTGCCGGTGCGGACAGCGACGAAGCGGGCCTTTAGCGCGGCGGGTAGGGTCGCCTCATAGGGCGTCTTGGATCGCAAGCGCAGCAGATTGATGGCCGCCCCCGGCGCGGTCAGCAGGCTGACGCTGACCTGGTTGAACGGCAGGATCACCCGGTTCGCGCCCTGCAGGCGGCGGGCGAGCACGCTCTGGTCCCAGGCGAGGGCCTTGGGCATCACCGAAGGGGCTCCCAGGACATAGACCACGGTGTCGGCGTCGGAGACCCGCCACCAGGCCGGGCCCGGCAGCAGGGCGGTGACCACCAGCTCCTCCACCAGCACCGCGTCGGGATCGACGGTCGGGGCCTGGGCCGCGGCGGGGAGCGCCAGCAGAGCTGCGGCCAGGGCCAGGGACGTCGCGAACCTCATCTGCCTCACCCCCGGTGGAATCGCCCTATATATCCAGTCCGAGGACCTGGGCCCTAAAATGACCATCCGCCGCCTGCCGCCCGAGACCGTGAACCGCATCGCCGCCGGCGAGGTGGTGGAGCGGCCTGCCAGCGCGGTCAAGGAACTGGTGGAGAACGCGCTCGACGCCGGGGCGCGCAGCGTCGAGGTGCAGGCCGACGGCGGCGGCCTGACCCGCATCCTGGTGGCCGATGACGGCGATGGCCTGGCGGCCGACCAGCTGCCGCTCGCCATCGAGCGTCACGCCACCTCCAAGCTCAGCCCCGACGACGCCGGGGACTATGACCTGCTGCACATCCACACCCTGGGCTTCCGGGGCGAGGCCCTTCCGTCCATCGGCTCGGTGGCGCGGCTGTCCATCTCGTCTCGCGCCCGCGGAGTCACCGACGCGCATTCGATCCTGGTGGAGGGCGGCGCCATGGGGGCGGTGTCCCCCTCCGGCTTCCCCGGCCCGCACGGGGCGCGGGTGGAGGTGCGCGACCTGTTCTACGCCACCCCCGCCCGGCTGAAGTTCATGAAGTCCGAGCGCTCGGAAGCCATGGCCATCGCCGAGGAGATCAAGCGCCAGGCCATGGCCCATGAGGCGGTCTCCTTCGCCCTGGATCTGGACGGCCGCCGCACCCTGCGCCTGCCCGCCGAGAGCCGTGGGCCGGAGGGCCGCCTGGCGCGCCTGGCCTCGATCATGGGCCGGGAGTTCCAGGACAATGCACTGGCCATCGACCAGGAGCGGGACAACATCCGGCTGTCGGGGTTCGCGGGCCTGCCGACCTACAATCGCGGCAACTCGGCTCACCAGTACCTGTTCGTCAACGGCCGCCCGGTGCGCGACCGCCTGCTGCAGGGCGCCCTGCGCGGTGCCTATGCCGACTTCCTGGCCCGCGACCGCCATCCCCTGGTGGCGCTCTATCTGGAGCTCGACCCCAGCCAGGTGGATGTGAACGTCCACCCCGCCAAGGCCGAGGTGCGGTTCCGCGATCCAGCCATGGTGCGCGGCCTGATCGTCTCGGGCCTGCGCCACGTCCTGGCCGGCGCCGGGCACCGGGCGTCCACCTCGGTGGCCAGCGAGACGCTTAGCGGGTTCCGGCCCGGCTACGTCCCGCAACCCTCGGCGGAGGGCTTCTCGGCCTGGCGCATGGGCGGATGGGCGCAGGCGGCGGCCCAGGCGATCCCGGGCTTGACCGAGGTTTCGGCGCGGGCCGAGACTCAGTACGAGCCCAGCAGCTATTCCCCCGGCCCCGGGCTGCACGAGGCGCCGGCCGCCTCAGTGGTGTTCGATCCGGTGGACTTCCCCCTGGGGGCGGCCCGAGCCCAGGTGCACGAGACCTACATCGTCGCCCAGACCCGCGACGGGGTGGTGATCGTCGACCAGCACGCCGCCCACGAGCGGCTGGTCTATGAGCGGATGAAGGTGGAGATGGCCGGCGGCGGCGTCGCCCGCCAGGCCCTGCTGCTGCCCGAGGTGGTGGAGCTGGATCCCGCCGAGGCCGAGCGGGTGGTGGCCAAGGCCGACGAACTGATGGCGCTGGGCCTCGCCGTCGAGGCCTTCGGCCCCGGGGCGGTGCTGGTGCGCGAGACCCCGGCCCTGCTGGGAGAAACCGATGTGGCCGGCCTGGTGCGCGACATCGCCGATGACCTGTCGGAGAACGGCCAGGCCCTGGCGCTGAAGGAACGGCTGGAGGAGGTCTGCTCAACCATGGCCTGCCACGGCTCGGTGCGGGCCGGACGGCGGCTCTCGGCGCCGGAGATGAACGCCCTGCTCCGCCAGATGGAGGCCACCCCCCACTCGGGCCAGTGCAACCACGGCCGGCCGACCTATGTGGAACTGAAGCTGGCCGATATCGAGCGGCTGTTCGGGCGGCGGTGACAAACCCACCGCGGGTCGTTATTCCGCCGCCAGCTTCTCGATGCGCTTGGCGGCGTTGTCGAGGGCCAGGGTGGCGCGGACCTCGATGCGGGCCTGATCCGACTGCATGCGGGCGAGGTCGGCCTGCACCGTGCCTAGCCGCGCCTTGGCGTCGGCCAGTTCATCGGCCAGCAGCAGGGCGCCCATCAGGAACAGGCGGGTGTCGCCGAGCTGGCCCATGTCCTGGGACACCTGGCGGACCTGCCGGTCGAAGATGCGGGCCAACTCGATCAGGTGCTGTTCCTGGCCGTCCTCGCAGCCAACGGTGTAGGGGCGGCCGTTCACCTCGATAATCATCTGGGCCATGGCCTAGACCTCTTCGCTTTCGTCGGCGCGCGCGTCAGCCGGCGCGTCATGGTCGGCCAGAGCCGCCTGGATCTCGGCGATGGCGCGGCCCAGCGCCGCGGAGGCCTCGGCCCCGGCCTCCTCAAGGGCGCGCTCGCGGGCGCGGGCCTTGTCCAGTTCGTCGGCGAGCTTGGCGCGGTCCTGGTCGAACAGGCCGCCCGGCTCCTCGCCGGCCTGCGGGGCGCGCGCGGCCAGGCGCTGTTCCAGCTGGGCGACCGCGCGATCCAGCCGCTTGGCGGCCTGGTCGAGGGCGCTGTCGCCCGCAGACTCCCGGTTCATTCGACGCTCCGAAGGTGTGACTGTTAATCTATAGACCGGGGTAGGCTCGCGCCGGAACCCGTCACGTTCCTTGACCCGATGTTGCGTGCGTGCGACCCCGCCCGCAATTCCCGTTCAGACTCACCGGAAGCCCCATGCCCGCACCGCTCCAGACCATGGCCGACGCGATCCGTGTCCTTTCCATGGACGCCGTCGAACAGGCCTCCAACGGGCACCCGGGCATGCCGATGGGTATGGCCGACGTGGCCACGGTGCTCTGGACGAAGTTCCTGAAGTACGACGCCACCAAGCCCGACTGGGCCGACCGCGACCGTTTCGTGCTGTCGGGCGGACACGGATCGATGCTGCTCTACAGCCTGCTGCACCTGTCGGGGTTCAAGGCGGTCAGCATGGACGAGCTGCGCACCCTGCGCCAATGGGGCTCCAAGACTCCGGGCCACCCGGAAGTGGGTCACACCGAGGGCGTGGAGACCACCACCGGGCCGCTGGGCCAGGGCTTGGCCACCGCTGTCGGCATGGCCATCGCCGAGCGCCGCATGGCCGCCCGCTTCGGCGCCGACTTAGTGGACCACCGCACCTGGGTCGAATGCGGCGACGGCGACCTGATGGAGGGCGTCAGCCATGAGGCCATCGGCATCGCCGGCCGGCTGAAGTTGTCGAAGCTGACCGTGCTCTGGGACAACAACTCCATCACCATCGACGGCGACGTCTCGCTGTCGGACACCACCGACCAGATCGCCCGCTTCAAGGCCGCCGGCTGGGCCGTCAAGTCCATCGACGGCCACGATATGGGCCAGATCCGCCGGGCCATGGCCTGGGCGATCAAGCAGGACAGGCCGAGCCTGATCGCCTGCGCCACCAAGATCGGCAAGGGCGCGGGCACGCTGGAGGGCAGCCACTCCACCCACGGCAATGCGCTCGGCAAGGCCGAGGTGGCCGCCACCCGCGAGAGGCTGGGCTGGCCGCACGAGCCCTTCGTGGTGCCCGAGGACGTCTACAAGCCCTGGCGCGCCGCCGGCCGCCGCGGCGGCAAGCAGCGCCGCAAGTGGGAGCAAACCCTGGCGGCGTCGAACTACCGCGACGAGTTCGCCCGTGCGGTGCGGGGCGACCTGCCCGCCGACGCCTTCGAGAAGATCGACGCCCTGATCGCCGAGGCGGTCGAGACCAAGCCCGGCGCGGCGACCCGCCAGCACTCCGGCGCCGCGCTCACCGCCCTCTTCCCCAACATCCCTGAGATGGTGGGCGGCTCGGCCGACCTCACAGGCTCCAACAACACCCTGGTGAAGGGCACGGCCACCTTCGACGCTCCGGCCTATGATGGCCGCTACATCAATTTCGGCATCCGCGAGTTCGGCATGGCGGCGGCGATGAACGGCATGGCCCTGCACGGCGGGGTCATCCCCTATGCCGGCACCTTCATGGTGTTCTCCGACTACAGCCGCCCGGCGATCCGCCTGGGCGCGATCATGGGCGCCCGGGTGATCCACGTCATGACCCACGACTCCATCGGGGTCGGCGAGGATGGCCCGACCCACCAGCCGATCGAGCACCTGGCCTCCCTGCGCGCCATGCCGGGCCTGAACGTCTTCCGGCCCGCCGATCTGGTGGAGACCGCCGAGTGCTGGAAGCTGGCGGTCGCCCGCAAGGACGGCCCGTCCCTGATGGCCCTGTCGCGGCAGAAGACGCCGGCGGCGCGAACTGTCGCCTCTTCCGAGAACCTGTCGGCCAAGGGCGCCTATGAACTGGCGGCCGCCGAGGGCGCGGCCCAGGTGACCATCTTCTCGTCGGGCACCGAGGTCGGCGTCGCCATGGCAGCCCGTGAGCTGCTCCAGGCCGAAGGGATCGCCACCCGCGTGGTTTCCACCCCCTGCTGGGAGCTGTTCGCCGCCCAGCCGGCCGCCTATCGCGAAAGCGTTTTGGCCAGGGACACCGTCCGCGTCGCCGTCGAGGCCGCCGCCAGCTTCGGCTGGGAGCGGTT
This sequence comes from Phenylobacterium sp., assembly GCF_031425575.1. Classification (GTDB taxonomy): domain Bacteria; phylum Pseudomonadota; class Alphaproteobacteria; order Caulobacterales; family Caulobacteraceae; genus Phenylobacterium. The sequence goes on along the minus strand of NZ_JANPJP010000372.1, from coordinate 5,747 downwards.
CATCGGCGAGGATGGCGTGTTCGTGGGCATGCAGGGCTTCGGCGCCAGCGCCCCGGCCGATCGCCTCTACAAGGAATTCGGCATCACCGCCGAGGCCGTGGCGGCGGCGGCCAAGAGCAAGCTCTAGGGATCACCACCATGCGCCTCGGCACGCCGCTCTCGCCCTCCGCCGTCAAGGTCATGCTGCTCGGCTGCGGCGAGCTGGGCAAGGAGGTGGCGATCGAGCTGCAGCGGCTGGGCTGCGAGGTGATCGGGGTCGACCGCTACGCCGGCGCCCCGGCCATGCAGGTGGCCCACCGGTCCCACGTCATCGCCATGACCGACGCGGCCGCCCTGCGCGCCGTTGTGGAGCTGGAGCGCCCGCACCTGATCGTGCCGGAGATCGAGGCCATCGCCACCGATGAGCTGGTGCGGATCGAGGCCGAAGGCCTGGCCACCGTCATTCCCACGGCGCGCGCCGCCCAGCTGACCATGAACCGCGAGGGCATCCGCCGCCTGGCCGCCGAGGAGCTTGGCCTGCCCACCAGCGCCTACGCCTTCGCGTCGACCGAGGCCGAACTGGCGGCGGCGGCTGAGGGCGTCACCGGCTTCCCCTGCTTCGTAAAGCCGGTGATGAGCTCGTCGGGCAAGGGGCAGTCCTATGTGGAGCGCGCCGACCAGATCGCGGCGGCCTGGAAATACGCCCTGGAGGGCGGCCGGGTGGAGCAGCCCCGGGTCATCGTCGAGGGTCGCGTGGCCTTCGACTTCGAGATCACCCAGCTCACCGTCCGCTATCGCGGGCCCGAGGGCGTCATCGAAACCGCCTTCTGCGACCCCATCGGCCACCGGCAAGTGAAGGGCGACTATGTGGAGAGCTGGCAGCCCCAGGCCATGAGGCCGGCGGCCCTGGCCCGGGCGCGCGAGATCGCCGAAGTTGTCACCGGATCGCTGGGCGGGCTTGGCCTGTTCGGGGTCGAGCTGTTCGTGAAGGGCGACGAGGTGTGGTTCTCCGAGGTCAGCCCCCGGCCCCATGACACCGGCCTGGTGACCCTGGCCACCCAGGTGCAGAGCGAGTTCGCCCTGCACGCCCGCGCCATCCTGGGCCTGCCCATCGACGTGACCCTGCGCGAGCCGGGCGCCAGCGCGGTGATCTATGGCGGGGTGGAGGCCAAGGGCGTGGCCTTCGAGGGCGTAGCTCACGCCCTGGAGGTTCCTGGCGCGGATCTGCGCCTGTTCGGCAAGCCCGAGGCCTTCGAGCGCCGCCGCATGGGTGTCGCCCTGGCCCGCGCCGCCGACACCGATCTGGCGCGCGCCAACGCCAAGCTGGCCGCCGACCGGGTCTCCGTCGTCCTCGGCTGAGACCTGCGCCCATAAAATCATATTTTTAGCTGGGATTTGCCGGCTTTCGGCCGCTGACTCGGCGGTGACGTCGGGGAATCGGCGGCTCGATACACATTGCGAAGCGACTTGATCGGTCCAGGGGTTGACTTCGCGCCCCCCAGCCCGAAAAACCGCCCCCAAATCCCAGTAGAAGCTCATCTCTAGAGGAGATCTCCATGACCGTCCGCGTCGCCATCAATGGGTTCGGCCGCATCGGCAGGAACATCCTGCGCTCGATCGTCGAACATGGCCGCACGGACATCGAAGTCGTGGCGATCAATGACCTGGGGCCTGTGGAGACCAACGCTCACCTGCTGCGCTACGACAGCGTGCATGGCCGCTTCCCCGGCACGGTGACCGTGGACGGCGACACGATCGATCTGGGCCGCGGCAGGATCAAGGTCACGGCCATCCGCAACCCGGCCGAGCTGCCGCACAAGGACCTGGGCATCGACATCGCGTTCGAGTGCACGGGCATCTTCACCACCAAGGAAAAGGCCGCCGCCCACCTGACCGCCGGCGCCAAGCGCGTCCTGGTCTCGGCGCCCTGCACCGACGCCGACAAGACCATTGTCTATGGCGTGAACCACGACACCCTGACCGCCGAGGACCTGATCGTCTCCAATGCGTCGTGCACCACCAACTGCCTGGCGCCGGTCGCCCACGTGCTGCAGGAGCTGTGCGGCATCGAGCGTGGCTACATGACCACGATCCACTCCTACACCGGCGACCAGCCGACCCTGGATACGATGCACTCCGACCTGTATCGCGGGCGCGCCGCGGCCATGTCGATGATCCCCACCTCCACCGGCGCCGCCAAGGCCCTCGGCTTGGTGATCCCGGCCCTGAAGGGCAAGCTGGATGGCTCCTCGATCCGCGTACCGACCCCCAATGTCTCGGTGGTGGACCTGACCTTCGTCCCCACCCGGTCGACCACGGTCGAGGCCATGAACGCTGCCTTCGAAGCCGCCGCGGGCGGCGCCCTGAAGGGGGTGCTGGCCGTGACCAAGGATCCGCTGGTCTCCATCGACTTCAACCACGCGCCGGCCTCGTCCACCGTGGCCCTGCCCCAGACCCAGATCGTCGACGGCGGCCTGTGCCGGGTGCTGAGCTGGTACGACAACGAGTGGGGCTTCTCGACCCGCATGAGCGACACCGCCATCGCCATGGCGAAACTGATCTAGGGATCAGACCGTGGCATTCGCGACCCTCGACGACGCCGACCTGAAGGGCCGACGCGCCCTGGTCCGTGTGGACTTCAACGTGCCGATGCACGACGACGAGGTGTCCGACGACACCCGCCTTCGCGCCGCGGTCCCCACCATCGCCAAGCTGCGGGCCGGCGGGGCCAAGGTGATCCTGCTGGCCCACTTCGACCGGCCCAAGGGCAAGGTGGTTCCGGCCATGAGCCTGGAGCCCATCGCGCCCGCCCTGGCCGAGGTGCTGGGGGCGCCCGTGGCCTTCGGGCCCGACTGCGTGGGTCCCGCGGCCGCCTCCGCCATCGCGGCCATGAAGGACGGAGGTGTCCTCCTGCTGGAGAACGTCCGCTTCCATCCTGGCGAGGAGAAGAACGATCCGGCGTTCGCCCAGGCCCTGGCCGCCAACGGCGACCTCTATGTGAACGACGCCTTCTCGGCCGCCCACCGGGCGCACGCCTCCACCGAGGGCCTGGCCCGGCTGCTGCCCGCGTATGCGGGCGAGCAGATGCGCCTGGAGCTGACCGCCCTGGACAAGGCCCTGGGCCACCCGGAGCGGCCGGTCATGGGTATCGTCGGCGGCTCAAAGGTCTCCAGCAAGCTTGATCTGCTGCGCAATCTGGTGACCCGGCTGGACAAGCTGGCGATCGGCGGCGGTATGGCCAACACCTTCCTCTACGCCCAGGGCCACGACGTGGGCCTGTCCTACTGTGAGAAGGACCTAGCTGAGACCGCGCGCGACATCATCCGCCTGGCCGGCCAGAACAACTGCAAGCTCTTCCTGCCCATGGACATCGTCGTCGCCGAGACCCTGGCGCCTGGCGCCGCGGCCCGCGTGCGCGGCCTGGGCGAGGTGGACGAGCACGAGCGGATCCTGGACGCCGGGCCCGAGACCGTGGAACGCCTCTGCCGGGCCATGGACAATTCCAAGACCCTGATCTGGAACGGTCCCTTGGGGGTCTTCGAAATCCCGCCCTTCGACCGGGGCACAGTGGCCGCGGCCCGTCACGCCGGCATGCTGGCCAAGAGCGGCAAGCTTGTAGCGGTGGCCGGTGGCGGTGATACAGTCGCGGCTCTGAATGTGGCCGACTGCGCAGACGATTTTACTTTCGTCTCAACGGCGGGCGGCGCGTTTCTTGAATGGATGGAAGGCAAGGAACTGCCCGGCGTGGCGGCTCTGGCCCAATAAGACTAACGATTTGATGGAGCGCGGCGACACATGGCCCGGGTCACACTGAGACAACTGTTGGATCACGCTGCTGAGCAAGGCTACGGCGTGCCGGCCTTCAACATCAACAACATGGAACAGGCCCTGGCGATCATGGAGGCCGCGGAGGCCACCGACTCGCCGGTGATCATGCAGGCCTCGCGCGGCGCCCGGTCCTACGCCAACGACATCGTGCTCAAGCACCTGATCGACGCCATGGCCGAGATGTACCCGCACATCCCGATCTGCATGCACCAGGACCACGGCAACAACGAAGCCACCTGCGCCACGGCGATCCAATACGGCTTCACCTCGGTGATGATGGACGGCTCCCTGATGGCCGACGGCAAGTCGCCCGCCGACTACGACTACAACGTCAAGGTCACCCGCAACGTCGTCGACATGGCCCACTGGGTGGGCGCCTCGGTGGAGGGCGAGCTCGGCGTGCTGGGCAGTCTCGAGACCGGCATGGGCGAGAAGGAGGATGGCCACGGCTTCGAGGGCAAGCTCGGCCACGACCAGCTGCTGACCGATCCCGACCAGGCTGTGGCCTTCGTGAAGGCCACCGAGGTCGACGCGCTCGCCATCGCCATGGGCACCAGCCACGGCGCCTACAAGTTCACCCGCAAGCCGGACGGTGACGTCCTAGCCATGGGCGTGATCGAGGAAATCCACCGCCGCCTGCCCAACACCCACCTTGTTATGCACGGCTCCTCCTCGGTGCCGCAGGATCTGCAGGACCTGATCAACCAGTACGGCGGCGAGATGCCCCAGACCTGGGGCGTGCCGGTGGAAGAGATCCAGCGCGGCATCAAGCACGGCGTGCGCAAAATCAACATCGACACCGACAACCGGATGGCCATCACCGCGGCGATCCGCAAGGTGTTCGTCGAGAAGCCCGGTGAGTTCGACCCGCGCAGCTACCTGAAGCCCGCCAAGGAAGCCATGCGCAAGGTCTGCATCCAGCGCTTCGAGGAGTTCGGCACGGCCGGCCACGCCTCGAGCATCAAGGCGATCCCGCTCTCAGACATGGCCAAGCGCTATGCCTCAGGCGAGCTGGCCCCGAAGCTCGGCGTCACCCGCCAGGCCGCCGAATAGGCTGCTAGGTTACCCCCGGGCCTTCGCGGCAAGGCCCGGGAAGTCGCTGAACACGCCGTCGACTCCGGCGGCGTAGAGAGCGGCGAACACCGCGGCCACGTCCCCATGGGCGGCCATGTCGGTCCCGCGGCGCAGCGTCTCGGGCAGGAACCGGTTCTCAGCCCGCACGGTCCAGGGATGCACCGCCAGGCCCAGCTTGTGGGCGTCGGCCACCAGGGTCGTGGCGGAGGCCAGGGCGTCCCCCACCGTCGGGATGACCAGAGACCAGTCGGGACCCACGCCGTCGGCATAGGTGGCGATGTCCTTCAGACCCGCCGCCGTCACCAGGTCCCTGGCGTCGTCGCCCACCAGCCGCACGCGGCGGGCGGACGACAGCTGGGCGAAGGCCTTCAGCGGGGCGGTCTCGAAGCATTGAACGAAGACCGGGGCGGTCCTGGAATTCAGCCCATTGGCCTTCAGCGCCTCGGCCAGGCGCGGCTCGATCTGCAGGCCGACACTGGCGAGGTAGGTCGGATGCTTCATCTCCGGATAAACGCCGATCACCCGGCCCACCCTCTGGCTCTCCGCCTTGGCCAGGTCGACCACCTCCTGGAAGGTCGGGATGGACTCGCGCCCGTCGAAGGCTGCGCTTGCGGGCCGGAGCTCGGGCAGACGCTCGCGGGTCCTCAGGGTCTTCAGTTCGGCGAGGGTGAAGTCCTCGGTGAACCAGCCCTCGATCCTTTCGCCGTCGATGATCTTCGAGGTCTTCCGCGCCGCGAACTCGGTCCGCGACGCCACGTCCGTCGTGCCGGCGATCTCGTTCTCATGGCGCACCACCAGCACGCCGTCCTTGGTGAGCACCAGGTCCGGCTCGATGAAGTCGGCCCCCTGGTCCACCGCCAGACGAT
>NZ_JANPJP010000371.1:0-3444 GCF_031425575.1 Phenylobacterium sp. | reverse complement strand
GGTTGGTGTGGTTCGTGTCCCCACGTCTCCCGGCCGGGCGGCCGCGTATACCCAAATTTTTGACCACCACCCACCCTAACCACACGAACGGTGGCCGACGGTTGGGAGGAGGGGCTGTATCTGGGTCCCGGCCGTCGCCGGGATGAAGGGCTTACCCGTACCGCATCTTGCCCAGGGCGGCGGCCACGTCGGCCAGCAGGTCCCCGCCCTTGCGGCCGGCCTTCCATTTCTCATAGGCCATGACGTTCTCGATGCGGCTGTCGACGAAGGCCATGGCGTCGGCCTTGCCGCCCGCCAGCCGGATCGCCAAGCCCGAGACCAGGATGCCCGACAGGATCGCCCGCTTGGAATAGTGGTTCTCGTCGGTGGCGGTGTCGCCCGCCCAGCGCCACAGGCTGTCGGCGCTTTCCCACAGCAGCTTGAGCGCCAGGGGAATGCGGGTCGGCAGGGCCAGGTAGCCCGCCCAGCGCCGCACGCCGCCCTCGTCGGCGGCCGCCGCATCCAGCCGCGCCTCGACTCCGGCCCGGATGCGCTCGCGCATCTTCAGTCCCTTGGGATCGGTCTCCGCCAGCCGCTCCAGCGCAGCCGCATCGTGCCGCCGCGACAGCAGGGCCGCGAGATCAGCCGGCCCATGGGGGACCAGCAGCTCGGTCTCGGCCACGCTGAGGCCGCAGGCCTTGCCCGCCGCCCGGACCATCGGCCAGGTCCACCCCTGCGCCGGGGCGAGGTTCAGGACCTGGTCCAGAATCTGTTGTTCGGTGGCCTCAGCCCAGTCGGTTTCGTGCGCCATCACCTATAATAACGCGCTCCTGAGGCCCTGTCCGCCGTGGACATCGCCTCCCGTCTCTGGTATTTCGCCGCCCTCAACCCGGAGGCTCACCCCTACGGGCGCAAGGCATTTGTCCGTTCGCCGCCGCCTGACCCCAGGATTGGCCGAGCGGGAACGGGTAATAGGAGAGATAACTCTGGTTCAGATTTTCGTCCGCGACAACAACGTCGATCAGGCTCTCAAGGCGCTGAAGAAGAAGATGCAGCGCGAGGGCTCGTTCCGCGAAATGAAGCGGCACGTGCATTACGAAAAGCCGAGCGAAAAGCGCGCCCGCCAAAAGGCCGAGGCCGTCCGCCGCGCCCGCAAGCTGGCCCGCAAGCGCGCCCAGCGTGAAGGCCTGATCCCGGCTCCGAAGAAGGCTCCCGGCGCTCGCTAGAGCCCTGACCCTCTTCAAGCTTAAGTATTTGAAAGGCCGTGCGGATCCCCGCGCGGCCTTTTGCTTTTGCCGATTTTTCACGGCGCCGCTGCGATCTTCTGTCCTCTGGCGCCCTGCTTGCTGGTGAAACCGCATCCGCGCACCTATCTTGGGGGTTAGCGGACACTTTCCGGAACGGTCTGGACCAATATGAACCTGCGCAATCTCGCCATCTGGGGCGTCATCGTCGTCGTCCTGATCGGGCTCTACAGCATGATGACCGGGGGCGGCCAGGCGGCCGGCGCCGGTGGCCAGATCACCTACAGCCAGCTGCTGGCCAAGGTGTCCTCGGGCGAGGTGAAGAAGGCCACGATCCGCGGCCCCAGCGTCGAGGTGACCGACGCGGCCGGCAAGTCCTTCGCCGCCATGACCCCCAACAACCAGGATGACCTGGTCAAGCGCCTGGAGAGCCAGGGCGCGGACATCGAGGTCAAGCAGATGGGCGGCGGCCTGGTGGGCCTGCTGGTCCAGAGCCTGCCGATCCTGCTGCTGGTGGGCGTCTGGATCTTCTTCATGCGCCAGATGCAGGGCGGGGCCCGCGGGGCCATGGGCTTTGGCAAGTCCAAGGCCAAGATGATGACCGAGAACAAGAACCGCATCACCTTCGATGATGTGGCCGGCGTCGACGAGGCCAAGGAAGAGCTCACCGAGATCGTCGAGTTCCTCAAGGACCCGCAGAAGTATCAGCGCCTGGGCGGCAAGATCCCCAAGGGCGCCCTGATGGTGGGCCCTCCCGGCACCGGCAAGACCCTGCTCGGCCGCGCCGTCGCCGGCGAGGCGGGCGTGCCCTTCTTCTATATTTCCGGTTCCGACTTCGTGGAGATGTTCGTCGGCGTCGGCGCCAGCCGCGTGCGCGACATGTTCGAGCAGGCCAAGAAGAACAGCCCCTGCATCATCTTCATCGACGAAATCGACGCCGTCGGCCGCCACCGTGGCGCGGGCCTCGGCGGCGGCAATGACGAGCGCGAGCAGACCCTCAACCAGCTGCTGGTGGAGATGGACGGCTTTGATCCGTCGGAAGCCATCATCGTCATCGCGTCCACCAACCGTCCCGACGTGCTGGACCCGGCCCTGCTGCGTCCCGGCCGCTTCGACCGCCAGGTGGTGGTCTCCAATCCCGACGTCGGCGGCCGCGAGCGCATCCTGCGCGTCCACATGAAGAACGTGCCGCTCGCCGCCGACGTCGATGTGAAGACCATCGCCCGCGGCACGCCGGGCTTCTCCGGCGCCGACCTGGCCAACCTGGTCAACGAGGCCGCCCTGATGGCCGCGCGCAAGAACCGCCGCATGGTCCTGCAGCGCGACTTCGAGGACGCCAAGGACAAGGTCATGATGGGCGCGGAGCGCAAATCCATGGCCATGACCGAGGAAGAAAAGCGCCTTACCGCCTATCATGAGGGCGGCCACGCCCTGCTGGCGCTGTCGGTGCCGGCCACCGATCCCGTCCACAAGGCCACCATCATCCCGCGTGGCCGGGCGCTCGGCATGGTCATGCAGCTGCCGGAACGCGATCAGCTGTCGATGTCCTATGAGCAGATGACCTCGCGCCTGGTCATCCTGATGGGCGGCCGCATGGCCGAGGAGATCATCTTCGGCAAGGACAAGATCACCTCGGGCGCCTCGTCGGACATCGACCAGGCCACCCGCCTGGCCCGCGCCATGGTCACCAAGTGGGGCTTCTCCGACAAGCTCGGCGTCGTCTCCTATGGCGAGAACCAGGACGAGGTCTTCCTCGGCCACTCGGTGTCGCGCACCCAGAGCGTCTCGGAAAAGACCGCCAACCTCATCGACGAGGAGGTCAAGACCCTGGTCCAGACCGCCTTCAACGAGGCCCGCCGGATCCTGACCGAAAAGCTGGACGATCTGCACACCTTGGCCAAGGCCCTGCTGGAATACGAGACCCTCAGCGGCGACGAGATCATCAACATCCTCAAGGGCGTCTCCCCCAACCGCGACGACAGCGACACACGGCGCCCGGCCCTCCCGGTCGCCTCGGTCCCCCTCTCCCCCCGCACCGATCCCGAACCGGCCTGACGCCGCCCGACCCGACCAAAGCAAAGGGGAGCCTCGCGGCTCCCCTTTGTCGTTCTTTCCTCCCCCGTTTACGGGGGAGGGGGACCGCGTAGCGGTGGAGGGGGCGCGACCGGGCGCCGAGCTTGAGGCGCGCCCCCCCCCCCCCCCCACGGCCGGCCCCCGCCCC
>NZ_JANPJP010000370.1:0-23499 GCF_031425575.1 Phenylobacterium sp. | reverse complement strand
AGCGCGGATGCTGTTCCTACCGCGGTTGCAGTGGACAGGAGTAGGCCAAGAAACAGCGCGCGCGCCGAAGACGTTATTTGAGAAATCACGACACCACACCAAGCTTATTTCTTGGTGAAAGTGTCGCTGACGGCTATTTAGCCCCCATGTATATGCATGGTGCCTTTGTTCTGAATAGAGATGGTTTCGTATCAGTTACCATTAATTGTTCATTTACTGAAAATTGTGGCCTCGTTAATTTCGGTGTACTGAGATTAATTCTCGTTGCGACGCGTTAAGCATGCGAGGGGCGAGAGATTTGGCATAAGGCTTGCTATTCCGATCCTTGCCGCAGTGCGGTAGGGTCATTTTGAGGGACGTGCGTGCGGAGCTTCGAGTTCATGAAATCAAGGTCTGTGTTTTGGTTCGTCCGCCACGGGGTCGTGACGGCGTTGGCCATGTCGGCCTTTTCGACCGTTATTCCCGCGGCGCAGGCCGCCGAGCCCGCGACGCCGATCGTTCGCGAGGTGCCGGAATATCGGCTGGGCTCGGGTGACAAGGTGCGCGTGATCACCTTTGGCGAGGAGTCGCTGAGCGGCGAGTTCTTCGTCGGCGGCTCGGGAAAGGTCTCGATCCCGCTGGTGGGCGAGTTGCCTGCGCTGGGCCTGACCGCCCGGGAATTCCAGGCCTCGGTCGAAACGGCGCTCAAGGAGGGCTATCTCAAGGAGCCACGCGTCAGCGTGGAGATCCTGAACTACCGCCCCTTCTATATCCTTGGCGAAGTCGAGAAGCCGGGCACCTATCCCTATACGTCCGGGCTGAGTGTGGTGAACGCCGTGGCGACCGCTGGCGGCTATACTTACCGGGCCAACACCAAGCGCGTATTTATCAAACGCCCCGAAAGCGACAGTGAAGAAGAATACCCGCTGGAGAGCAACACTCCGGTGGCGCCTGGCGACACGATCCGGATCGCCGAGCGGTTCTTCTAGGCGTTAGGAGATCTAGGCAGAAGGTCGGGGTAGGCGTCTGATTTTCTGAGTCGGTTTGCCGGAATGCTCTCGGGGGATGGATGCAGACAATTCTGGTGAGCGGCGGCGCCGGCTACATCGGCTCCCACACCTGCCTGAGGCTTTCCGAAGCCGGCTTCCGTCCCGTGGTGTTCGACAATCTGTCGAACGGCCACGCTGGGTTTGCCCAGTGGGGTCCGCTTGAGGTCGGTGATATCCGTGACGCGGCGCGCCTGGACCAGGTGTTCAACCTCTACAAGCCCGCAGCGGTCATCCACTTCGCTGCCCTGATCGAGGTCGGGGAGTCGGTTCGTCACCCCGGACGCTTCTATGAGAACAATGTCGCCGGAGCGCTCAGCCTGATCGAGGCGGCGCGCCGCGCCGGGGTGAACGCCCTGGTATTCTCATCGACCTGCGCCACCTATGGCGATCCGGTGCAGGTTCCGATGGACGAGAGCCACCCCCAGGCGCCGCTCAACCCCTATGGCCATTCCAAGCTGATGGTGGAGCAGATCCTGCGAGATCTGGACCGCTATTCCGGTTTCCGGTCAGTGATCCTGCGCTACTTCAACGCCGCCGGCTGCGACCCCGAGGGCAGGATCGGCGAGCGGCACGAGCCGGAGACCCACGCCATTCCCCTGGCGATCCGGGCGGCCATGGGCTCGAACCACGGCTTCAAGATCTTCGGCGACGACTATCCCACGCCCGACGGCACCGCGGTGCGTGACTACATACATGTGCTTGATCTGGCCGACGCCCACGTCCTTGCCCTGCGCCATCTGCTGGTGGGCGGCGGGAGCGATGTGTTCAATCTCGGGACAGGCACGGGAACCAGCGTCCGCGAGTTGGTGGCCGCGATCCAGGCTGTGGCCGGCAGCGGGTTCGAAGCCCAGCCCGCGCCCCGGCGCCCGGGGGACGCGCCGGCTCTGGTGGCCGACAACCGCAAGGCCCGCGATGTCCTGGGCTGGACGCCGCGATATCGCCTGAACGACATTATAGAGACCGCTTGGCGCTGGCATCAGGCCGAGTCGGCGCGTGCGGGCGCATAACATCGAACGACCAGATGAGGCGGCCGCATGACGGTGTACCCAGTGATCATGTGCGGCGGGTCCGGCACACGCCTATGGCCCGCGTCGCGCCCGGCCCGCCCCAAGCAATTCGTGCCGCTGAGCGGGACGCTGTCGAGCTTCCAGGAAACAGTTCTCCGGGTCACCGGCCTTGGGGATGCGGGACCGCCGCTCATCGTCGCGGGGGTCTCTCACCGAGCGTCCATCCTGGCGCAACTTAAGGAGATCGGCGTCGTCGGCGTGCTGTTGCTCGAACCCGAGGCGCGCGACTCCGCCGCCGCGATGGCCGCGGCCGCGGCCTGGATCAAACGCCAGGACGCGGACGGCGTCGCCGTGGTTGCGATCTCGCCCACAGCCAATCGGTGAAGACTGCGGTGGATAAGCTGAAGAGCCAGCCCAAGTCGCCCCCAAAGGTTTTTGCGAACCTTGCGGAGGCCAGCCAGTGGTACACGCAATGGCTGCGTGTGAACGCCTTACCGCTCTGGTGGACCGTGGGGGCGGACCATGAAGGAGGCGGCTTCATCGAGGCCTTGAGCGTCGCCGGCGATCCACGGCCCGCGTCGCGGCGCGGCCGGGTCCAGGGCCGGCAGGTTTACGTCTTCACGACCGCGGGTGAACTGGGTTGGGCGGGGCCGTGGAGGCAGGCGGCGACGCACGGCCTGGATTATGCCTTCCATAACTTCCAACGCCCCGATGGCCTTTTCCGTAAATTGGTTTCGGTCGAGAGCCAGATCCTGGACGACGGCGCGGCGGTCTATGACCAGGCCTTCGCCCTGTTGGGCATGGCGATGATGCATCGAGTGGGCGGCTATGGCCGCGACCTGCCGGCCGAAGCTGCCCGGACCCGCTCGGGCCTGCAGGCCTTGCGCGACCCGAAGGCGGGTTTCCGCGAGACCGACGACCATCCCAATCAGTCCAACTGCCACATGCATGTCCTGGAGGCCTCTCTGGCTTGGATCGAGGCGGGGGAGGGCGACTGGGACAGCCTCGCCGACGAGATGGCCGAGATGGCGCTGTCCACCTTCATTGACGCGGACGGCGGCTTCCTGCGGGAGTTCTTCGACGAGGACTGGAAGCCTGCGGACGGCCGTGACGGGCGGCGGGTCGAGCCGGGCCATCAGTTCGAGTGGTCCTGGCTGATGTCGCGCTGGGGACGGCTGCGGGGTCGCCAGGATGCGCTCAACGCCGCCCGGAGCTTGTTCGAGCACGGCAAGCGCGGCGTCGACGCCCGAGGCATCGCCGTAAACGCGCTTTGGGACGACCTTACGGTCTGCGAGCCGGAGGCGCGGCTCTGGCCCCAGACGGAATATATGAAGGCCGCTCTTGCCTTGGGCGAGGAGGCCGACGCCTTGGCGGCGGCCAATGGCCTGTGGCTCTACCTGCAAACCCCGGCGGCCGGGGTCTGGTACGACAAGCTGCGGCCCGACGGGACCTTCGTCGACGAACCCGCGCCCGCCAGCTCCTTCTACCACATCATCTGCGCGATCGCGGAGTTGAGCCGGTTTCAGGCGGAGCCCGCCTGACGCAGCTGCCGGCCTCGAGCCGGCAGCTGCAAGCAAGGGGATTGTATTGACATTGTCGTGGCAAATCCTAACTTTGCTCCAGGAGTTCGTCGCATGCCTTCCACCGTCCGCCGAGAGCCCCCTGCGCCCAGCCGTGCGCGCAAGGACGACATCATCCAGATTCGGGCGTCCGCCGAGACCAAGGCGATCCTGAATCGCGCCGCGGCGCTTCGCGGCCAGAAGCTTTCCGAGTTCATGTTGGAGAGCGCGCGGCGGCACGCCGAGGAGGCGCTTCTCGATCAGCGGGTGTTCTTCCTTGAGCCTCAGGCCTACGACGCCTTCCTGGCCTTGCTGGACGCGCCAACGGAGCCTGTTCCGCAACTGGCGAAGCTGATGCGCGGCAAGGCGCCCTGGGAAGCCTGACGTTTGGCGCTTCCTAGAATTCGCCCGCCCGAGCCGCTGGGCGCGGAGCATGATGTGGAGCGCTTCGGCAATGGCCGCCATGCGACGCTTGATGATTGGCTGCGCCAGCGCGCTCGCACCAGCGAGGGACTCTCGGCGCGGACCTATGTGATCTGCACCGCGGAGCCGGCCAACCAAGTGGTCGGCTACTACGCCATCGCCACAGCGACCGCCCAGCGGGTGGCGATCCCCAGCGCCAAGCTGCGCAAGGGCATGCCACAGGAAGTCCCGCTCCTGCTGATCGGCCGGCTGGCAGTCGACGCGGCGTTTCAAGGGCAGGGGCTGGGCTCGGCGCTGCTGGTCGACGCCTTGCGGCGGTGTGCGGCGGCTTCGGAGATCGCCGGGGCTCGCGGCGTCATCGCCCATGCCATTGATGATGAGGCGGTCGTCTTTTACCAGCAGCACGGCTTCATCGCTGCGCCACCGCTCGGCGAGCGCACGCTGCTGCTGCCCATCGAGGTTCTCCGCGCGGCGGCGGGTTAGCGCGGTCGAAGCGCCGCTAATGCATCCGATCTGGATGCATTAGTCGCATGCGGCCACGCTCAGGATGTCAGGAGGCGGGGGTCTGACAGCTGCCCATTGTCAGCGGAGAATGCGACCCAAACCCCCGGATCGGGCACCCTCAAGCACCATGTCTCTGATCTTGTTGTAGAGCCGCGGAGGCAGGATGCCGTAAGCGATCTCGCCATCCTGGTTGGGTTCTAAGTCGAATCCGGGCCAGGCGAACTCATTGACTTCGTCGGTGACCACCCAAGATCGCGCATCGTCCAGCCCCAAATGTTCCTTCACCCTCGGCGGAATCTCCAAGGCTGATCTATCGGCGGCCGGTGCGGAGTGGGTGATCGGCGCGACCAGGACGATCGTCAGCCCATCGGCACCGCGCCGATGCGACAGGATGATCGCACAAGGGCGCGGGTAGCGGGCATTGTCACGTCCCTGGTCGCGTTCACGTCGCCAGAGATAGTTGAACCGGATCACGAGGCCGACTTCCGGCTTCGGAAGGGCCACGAGACCTATTCGTCCAGCAGGGCGTCGAGGTGGTCATGCGCCGGGTCGACTCGCGCTTCGGTGAGCGCCGCCAGCGACTCCGCTGACAGCTCGTGGGTCCATTGGGTGCGTGTGGCCAGACTCTTGAGCCGTACGAACTCGTCGTAGTCGTGTTTCGACATCAAGACCTCTGTGACGCGGTTGTGGTGCGTCACCGCGACCGGCTCTCGTTGAGCCGCTTGGCGGTAGCGCGAGAAGCGCTTGGCGACTTCGGTTGCTGGGACTTCGAGCATGGCCATCTCCCAAGTCCGTAAAATACGGATTTTCCGCACTTCCGTCAAGCTGCGATCCAGGAGGCCCTCCACGCTCGAAACGTCCACCAATGCATCCGATCTTCGTTGCATTAGTCGCGTAATCCCACGCTCGGGACGTCAACCAATGCATCCGGACCGGATGGATTGGTTGGCCGAGGCCGCACTCCCCGCCGCCTGCCCTCGGCACTGGGCTATATCAGTCCAGCCGAGATGGAACGTAGAGCGGCTTAACCCCGTCCACTATTTCGGGGGAAGATCACTTGCTCCGCGATCGCTTGCCCTGCCTGGCTGGGCTTGTCCGGTGGGAGGGCGCCCCTCAGGAGGCGAGCGTTAACATGCGGGCCCGGAACCTGCGCCCGGGCGCGCTCAAAGTGAGCGCCTAGAGATTTGACGGAAGCGGGAGCGTGAGGCCAAGTCAGTGCGACGAGCACTGTGCTCTGAGCAAATTGGGGAGTGGGCGAAATGCTTCGCGAGCTTTTGAATCAAGTGGCCGTTCTTTTGAAGGACGAATCCGGTCTGACTTCGACCGAATACTCGACCATGGGCGGCGCGATGGCCGGCGGCGTGTTCACCGCCTCCGACGCCCTGTCGCAAGCTGCAGGTACGGCGATCGACAACGTCGTGAACGCCGTCTCCGGCGGCGACGCTCCCGCCGAATGATGGAGGGCTGCGCCGGTCTCCGGCGCAGCGCCCCAGTCATGGACGACCTAGAATCTGTGTTGAACCTGACCCTTCTGGCTTTGCTGGCGGGGTCAGTTTTTTCCGACCTGACCCGAAGACTGATCCCCAACTTCGTCTGCCTGGGGGTTTTTCTACTAGGTCTGGTCCACGGCGTACTGATCAGCCCTAGTCAGGTGGTCTACTCTCTGTTGGGCTGCGGGATCGTTCTGCTGGGAGGGCTCGCGCTCCATCAGAAGAAGGTCCTCGGTGGCGGCGACATCAAGCTGATTTCGGCGCTCTGTGTGTGGCTCTTGCCGTTTGAGCTGTCGCGATTTGTCCTGGCAATCATGATGGCGGGCGGCCTTGTGGGCGCCTGCTATCTGGCGGTCGGATTCGTCCGGCGGCTGCGAGACAAGCAGGCCCCGGCCGCGGCGGGCGTGCCATATGCCCTGGCCATCGTCGGGGGGTTCCTGGCCTTGCGGCCGGAGATGGTGACGACAACGGTGTTGTGACGCGATGGCCAGGGAGCTTCAGTCTTGAGTAATCCGAAAAGCGCCGCGCGCCCGCTGGGCGTCCTGATCAGGAACCTGCTCATGTTCATCGTCGCCGCGGCTGTGGCCGCGGTCGTGGTTCACTTGGTCAAGACCCAATTGTTCCCGCGCCTTCCGTCGCCGATCGCAGAACTCGTGGGGGCACGTCAATGAGCGAAACCGACCTATTCGGCGTCCGGGGCGGCAACAAGCCCACCTCCAAACTCACCCCTCTGATCAAAAACGTCAGCCTTTTCCTGGGCGCCCTGTTGATCACCATCGCCCTGGGTTCCTTCCTGAAGGCGAATGCCGGCGCCGGCGGCGGCAAGGGCTCGGGCACCTTCTATCTGCAAGCCACCAGCGCCATGAAGCCTGGTGACGTGATCAGTCCTGAGACCACGGTGTGGCGCTCGGCCGTGGGCAAGCGAAGCGGGGAATGGATCACCGATAGCTCCAAGAAGTCAGAAGCCTATTGGGGCTGGCGGGCGGTCGCGCCGATCCGCGCTGACCAGCCCGTGCTCAAGAAATCGGTTATCGCCGTCAACGCCGGCGCAATGACCCTGACCCTGCCCCCCGGCAAGGTTGGATTCGTCCTCATGGGCGACGAACTCTCCGTGGCCACGGAGATGCTCCGTGAGGGCAGTTGGGTGAACATCATCGCGGTGGTGGGGGGTGGCGCCCGAAACAAAGCCAATGCCGAGTCGCCCTCCGTCGCCACCGTGGTGGAGGGCTCGCAGGTTCTCCATGTTCGACCTGGCCTCAAGCGCGGCGGCCGTGGCCTGGATCCTTCCGTGACCATCGCTGTTTCGCCCGAAGAGGCCGAGGACCTGGCCGCCTGGCGTCAGGCGGGTTCGCTCGTCGTGGTGCTGGCCAGCGCCAACAGCCCTCGCTCGGCCAATCAGGGCGCCCTACGCCAGATCTGGGATTTGGAAACCGCCCCCGATCACGCCGAGGCGGGCGCCGATACCTCCGTTTACGCTACGGCCCAGGCGCCGTCGGCACCCACCCGCAGCGTATCGGTGGTCACCCCTTCGGGTGTCGCGCAGCAGGAGTTGCAATGATGCGTCACCTGGTGCTCGCCGCCGTCGTCTGGGCGCTGGCCTCGCCCGCCCTGGCCCAGGTCCGCAACACGATCTCTGAGGGTGGCTTTCTCGTCCTCACACCCTCCAGTGACGTCAGCTCCGTGGTCATGTCCAATGACGCGACCCTGAAGGTGGATGTGCGCGGCGCCCGCCGGATTGTGCTGTTCGGCGTCAAGGAGGGTTCGGCCGACGTCATGCTGATGAACGCAGCCAACCAGCAGATCGAGCGGCGGACTGTCGAGGTCGTCGCCGATACCGCCAACCTTGCGGCCCTGATCTCACGCACCGCCCGGGTGCCCAACCTCTCGGTTTCGAAATCCTCGGGCGTCGCCGTGCTGACCGGCGACGCGCCGAACGCCGCCACAGTTGTTCTGGCCGGGGATATCGCCACCGGCGCCCTGCCTGGCGTCAAGATCATCAACCTGATCCGCAGCGCCACCAACGATCAACTGGCCGTCTCGGTCCGCGTCTTGGAGGTTCGCCGCACCAAGGCCAGGGAACTGGGCATCCGCTGGCAGGCGCAGAACCGCTTCAACGGCGGGACCGGCGCCATCGGCAACCTCTTCGCCAGCGCCATCGGCACGGCCACCACCACCGACCTGTTCGCAGCGGCCAAGTTCACAATCGACCGACTGGTCCTGGACACCTTCCTGAATTACCTGCGCTCCGAGGGGGCGGCCACGATGCTGGCGGAGCCCACCATCGTCGCCACCAGCGGCCAGAAGGCCCGCTTCCTGGCCGGCGGCGAGCTCCCGGTACCGAGTCCACAGACCAACGGCGTGACGAACAACGCCGTGGGATACACCTACAAGCCCTATGGCGTGACCCTGGAGTTCACCGCCCTGATCGTCGATGGCGAGTCGGTCCGCCTGCAACTGGCCCCGGAAGTCAGTCAGGTGGACATGGCCAATATTGTCGAGTTCAACGGCGCCAAGGTGCCAAGCCTGATCACCCGCAAGACCGAAACCACAGTGACGCTGAAATTCGGGGAAAGCGTGGCTATCGCGGGCCTTCGGTCGGCGGAGTCACAGAGCAACAAGAGGGGGCTGCCCTTCCGGACACCCTTCGACATCGGCGACAAGCTGGCCGGCTCGCGAGACTCCCGCGACAGCGACACCGAGCTGGTGCTCATCGTGACCCCCGAACGGGTAGAGGATGCCGCCAAGCACATGCCGTCGCCGGCCGTCGAGGCGAACCTGTCGCCTCTGAAATGACCGGCCTTCTCGATCGTCGGCAGATCGTCTCGGCCCTCGTCGATGAGGCGGCGCGCGCCTATCCCACCGCGCGGGTCGGCGCCCTGGCCGTTGAACCTGAGACTCTTCGCGACTTCTTCCTGGGCCTGCTCGCCCGCGGCCCCGATGTTCCGGGTCAGTACGCCGACGAGTTGGCCCAGAGCGCGATTGACGAAGTCCTCGGCTATGGACCTATCCAGTCTTTAATGAGCGATCCCGGGGTGACCGACATCCTGATCAATGGCTGGGACGCTATCGTCTACGAGAAGGACGGACGGCTGACGCCCTTCGAGGGCGCCTTCTTCGGCCCCGAGCATCTGGTGGCCTTCGTTCATCGCCATGTGGCCCGGGCCGAACGCGCGATCAACCGCGCCAATCCATGGGTCGACGTCGAACTGCCGGACGGGTCCCGGATGCACGCCGTCGCGCCTCCGGTGGCCATGGGCGGTCCCTTCGTCTCGATCCGCCGTTTTCCGGCGCGTCCCTACACCCTGGCGGACCTGGAGCGCATGGGCGGCGTCACCGCCGAGCAGCGCCTTTGGCTGGAAGCGGCGGTGGATAAGCGGTTGAACGTGATCGTCGCCGGCGCGCCGGGGGTGGGCAAGACCACACTGCTGGGCGCCATGCTCAGCCGGGTGCCTGCCGATCAGCGGATCGTGCTGGTGGAGGACGTCAGCGAGCTGAAGGTGGATCATCCCCACTGCATCAAGCTGCAGACCCGCCGGATCGACCATGGCGACGGAGAGCAAGCCAATATCCGCAAGTTGGTGCGGGAAACCCTGCGGATGCGTCCCGACCGCCTGGTGGTGGGTGAGGTGCGCGGCGAGGAGGTGTTCGACATGATCGCCGCCATGTCGATCGGACTGGCAGGGTCCCTGAGCACCCTGCACGCCGGATCGGTCACCGGCGCTGTTCATCGGCTGGAATCGCTCTACGCCTCGGCGACCGCGGGGCAGTCGGGGATCAATCCGAGCCAGGCCTTACGTGACGCCGTCGATGCGATCGTGTTCCTGCAGCGCGACGCCTCGGGCCGTCGACTGGTGTCGGAGATCCACAGGTTGGAACGCGCCTAGTGTCGTGGCTGCGCTCCCTGCCATGGCCCGCCCTAATGGCGGGGTTGGTGGCTCTGGGCGCCACGGCGTGGTGGGCCAAGAGCCTGCTCATGGGCCTTGTTGTGGGGTTGGGCGCCCTGATCCTGACGGCTCAGCTGCTGCGCGGGCGTCAGGCCAACGTGCTTGCGGCCGAACGCGCCGCGGTGGCGCGTCTACTGGAGCAGGTTAGCCCCGTCTCACGTTCGGGCACGCCGCTGCTGGCGGCCATGATGGCCTGTGCGCAAGGTTCGCCTCATCCCGGTCCCCAGGCCCTGGCCCAAGCCCTGCAAGGGCTGTCGGCGGGGCAGCCCGAGGAGACCGCAGCGCGGCGGGTCGAGGCCTGGCCCCTCTCCAACCTCACCTATCGCCTCTGCCTGGTGCATCGTGAACAGGGCGGGGCGCCGGAGGGGTTCCTCATGGCTTTCCGCGAGGCCCTGGGCATGGCCGAGGATCTGGCCAAGAAGCGGAACCTGGCCCTGATCCAGATCCGTTGGCAGGCCAATATCATGACCGCCTTTTTCTTCCTGGTGCTGTTGGCTTCCGCCGTGCGAGCCGGCCCCCTTTTCGCCAGCCTCCTGGCCACCGATGAGGGCCGGCTGATGGTGACCCTGTCGGCGGCCCTGGTGATCTGGGGGCGGATCAGCCTGAACCTAATTTCGGACGCCATGAAGTGAGCCTGGTCGATCGCCTGCGGAAGTCCGCCGCTCTGGAGGACGAGGCCTGTGAGCTGGTGGCGGTGGCCACATTGGCCGCGGCCGAGGCCGGCTCGCCGCCGGCGAGCGCCTTGGCCCTGGCGCTCGATGTCACCGCCGTCCGCTTCGGGCCCCTGATCGAGGCGCTACGGGTGGTGGAGCGGCGCCTGCGCTTTGGCCTCGACGGCGGCGCAGTGGCGCGGAATCTGGCCTCCCAAGGCCCTGGCGCCGCCCTGGTGGCCGAGGTCGCCGAGGCTGAGCGGAACGGGGACGATCTCCGAGAACGCCTGCAAATCTTCCTGAAAAACAGTTTTGAGCGCCGGGAGTACGAGCTCCGTCAGCGCATAGAGGTGTTCCCCGTCTATATGATCGTGGTCTTGGTCTTGTTTTTCATGCCGGCGATCCTGATCGTCCTGGTGGGCCCCTCCTTCTTTGCTCTCCTGCGCGTGCTCTACGAAGTCTGAGCCGCGCTCAATCTGAGCGCCCGTATCCTAGAGATCGCCAGGTATCCATATTACAAAAACGGGATGTGGCGCGTGACGCGCCAGCTCGAGATTTGGGGGGCGTTATGAAACCAGCTTTGCGCGCGATGGTGCTGGCCTCAGCATTGATGTTCACTACGGCGACGGTCGTCCCGATTGCGACGCCTGCGGAAGCCAAGATCGCCGGCAAGGTTTTGCCCAAGGTCAAGAAGCCGCCGACCAAAAAAGCGATCGCCAAGCTTAAGAAGAAGCCAACCAAGGCTCAGCTTGCCAAGCTTAAGAAGAAGCCGGTAAAGGTGAAGCTTGCGAAGAAGTTGCCGCCCAGGAAGGTGCCGGCGCCCAATCCGGCGTAGGCTGAAGGGTTTCATCGCGATGCGAGCCTTGCTCGGCAACTTTCTGAGGGACGGGCGTGGCTTGGCCTCCGTCGAGGCCACCATCGTGCTGGCGACCTTGGGGGTGGCTTTGATCGCCGGCGGTTACGTCGCCGGCCCGGCGGTCAAGGCCTATGCCGAGCGACTCACGAATCTGGTGGTGGAGGCGCGCTGCCTCTCCGCCGCTGAAGCCGGCCAACCGTTGCCAGTCTCTTGCCCCTCGGGACCGGCATAGATGCTGGGGATCCAGGTTCTGCTGATCTCGTTCATGGGGTTTCTGGCGGGCCTAGAGGCCTCCGCGCCGGGCGCTGTCGGCGCGCTCTTAACCGCCACGGCTCAGGTGTCCATCGCCGTCGAGGACGGCACGTTTCAGAAACTCCACAGTCAAGTGGAGTTGTTGAGAGACAATCCGAGCGTGGGTTAAGCCACGTCAGGTGGAGTTGGATTCAGCCAAAGGTTGTTTGCCCCACATAATGAGTAACGACGTCCCGCCATAGGCTTGTGAGTCGGGTCGTACTGTGACGCTTTGTCCCGGGAGAACATCGTTCGGGGGGACGCGATCATTTCGTTCAACAATGTCATGCAACTAATTGTGGAGCCTCAGGCGCACCCGTCGCCGGGGGTGGAGACCATCGGTCAGCGCCTGCGCATCTCCACCCGGATGTTCCAATTCTTCGTCATGCTTCGGAAGAAAAAGGGCCTGGATGTGGCTGCCTTCCAGATCATGTCGGCCTTCAACCTCGCCGGTCTCGCCGAACAGCAGCGGGCCTTCGGCGGCGGGTCCGCCTTCGGCGACGCCCCCTTCAGCGCAGTCCTGTCGGCGACCGCGCTTTCAGACATGACGGGGATCCCGCGCCAGACCGTTCGGCGCCGGCTTCAGACCCTTCAGGAGCTCGGCTATATCACCTTGCAGGCCGACGGCTCCTATCGCCTGAACGGTCACTGGAGCGAGCTAGACATCGTCGATGAGATCGGAGGTCTGATCGCGCGCTGATCCCCGACTGAACCGGGGCATGCCTTCGGCCCTCGGCGACATCGCCATAGTTTAGAAGATCTTGCCTGCGTCGGCCGTCGTCATACTAATGAAACTACGTCCGTTGTCCGGCCTTTAGGGTCGGAAACGTAAATTGAATAACACAGCAGTTGTTCAGGCGACGTACGTGCTAAACAAAATCTTCGAACTCGCGCATGCTTCTTTACCTTGGGCCGCTCCTATCCGGGCGCTCCGCGCCCTGATGGCTGACCAGCGCGGCCTCAGCACTGTGGAATACTCGACCTTGGGCGGAGTCATGTCAGGGGCCATCTTCCTGGCCGGGCAGGCGCTGCAACAGGCCCAGCTCTCGGCCATCGAACGTCTGACCGGGCCATAGCGATTTGACCGCCTTGACCGCTCCGTCACCTCTCCGGATCGCATCCTGGGTGGATATATGCTGGCCACGGCATTGGCTGCGCAAGATCATCCTCGGGATTTCCACCAATGCATCGGACTTGGATGCATTAGTCGCCTAATGAGACACTCGGCACTTCCACCAATGCATCTGATTTGGATGCATTAGTCGCGTAATGAGACCTCATCTGAGCCATCGCCGAGCTGAGCCGGCTTCAGGCCGCGCGTCGCTGAGACGCTTGGTTCGGGCCAGCCAGCCCTTGTGTGGAGGCGCTGAGCCGGTTCCAGTTGAGACACCCTGACGCGAGAGCCCGCTATCGCAACACAGCTCCGATCCCTACCCTGGCGACCGACAGGAAAAGGCGCCCTGCTGAAAGAGCGCCGTGAAGGTCGCCAACTGGAGGAGTCGGGACGATCTTGAACACATCGGGGCCGTCCAGGGATGAAGGGCAGAGCGCGCTGTTGCGCGCCTATTTCGAGAAACGAATCAATCTGGTGCGCTTCTTCGCGGCGCGGACGGGTTCGCTGGAGGCTGCAGAAGACCTCGCCCAGGACCTCTATCTGAAGCTCTCCACCCGCGAGGAGCCGCTCGAGACGTGGGCGCCGGTCGCGTTGCTCTATCGCATCGCCACAAATCTCATGCTGGATAGCGCGCGCGCAGCGCAACGATCGGCGAACCGGGACGCGGGATGGCGCATGGTGGCGCGAACAGACCTCGGCGGTGCGGAGATCGATGATGCGCCCGCCGCCGACGACGTGATCGCCTCACGCCAAAGGCTTCGCCAGCTCGTCGAAGCGGTCGCCGAGTTGCCTCCGCAGATGGGCCGGGCGTTTCGTCTGCACAAGCTGGAGGGGCTGAGCCAGATCCAGACGGCGCAGGTCATGGGCGTCTCCGTCAAGGCGGTGGAGAAGCACGTCAGCTTGGCTTTGCGAGCGCTGATCCGAAAGCTGCAACCATGAGCGTGTCACAATTTCGAATGGGACGGGGGGATCGGGCGCTACGGCGGCGTCTAATTCGCGATCACGCCCTTACGGCTTGGATCGAGCAGGTGGGCCGATGATAGGCGATCTTCAAGGCAGAGAGCAAGAGCCGTTGGCGCAGGCCAGCGACTGGATCACGCGCCTGCAGAGCGACGACCTGACCTCCTCCGACGCGCAAGCCTTCGACGCCTGGTTGGATGCGGCCGCGGAAAACGCCCTGGCCTATGACCAGGCGCTGGCGGTGTGGAACAGTGTGGGGGCCTCTTGCCAAGATATTGTTCCCGAGCTCACTCGTGTCCAGCGTCACCGCGCCAAGCAACTGGGGCGCCGATGGATGGCAGGCGCGGCCAGTGCAGCTGCCGCGGCGGCCTTGGTGCTGGCGGTCCTCCCGTCCCTGACGTCGACGCCGGTGACGCAGACCTATGCGACCGCCACAGGCCAGCGCCGAGCCGTGACCCTTGCCGACGGATCCAAGGTCGAGCTCAACGCCGAGACCAAGCTCGTTGTGACTCTCTCCCGCGACGAACGCCGCGTGGTGATGGGGGAGGGGGAAGCCATTTTCGATGTGGCCGCCGAACCCGGTCGACCCTTCACCATCAACAGCGGCGGCCACATCGTTCGGGTGGTGGGCACTCAGTTCGATGTCCGTCACCGTGACGGCGGTTTGGCCGTAACGGTTGGGCGTGGTGTTGTCGAAGTCACCCCCGATCCGAAAGGGGCGCCAAGCCGCACCTATGTTCTGCGACCCGGCCAACGGTTGGCGATTGGCGAGGCGAACCAAGCGCGCCTCAGCACGATCGAACCATCGGTGGCGTTCAGTTGGCGCACGGGGCGAGTGGTTTATCGCGACGAGCCGCTGTCCAATGTTGTCGCCGACCTCAACCGACAATTCGCCAAACCCATCATCATCGCCGACCCGGAACTTGGCCGGACACCTATTTCGGGGGTCCTGGTGATGGACAGCCAATCCGAGGTCGTCGGACGATTGGCTTTAATGTTGCCGATTACGGCGATAACCTCCCCCGAAGGCGTCGTGCTTCGTAGAAAATAGGCGCCGATCCGGCGGGGGACGTCCGATCCATCAGCGTTGGTCAGTTTTGGGCGGTTTCGTCTGCGCGTTTGCATTGGTCTTTGCGGCGGGCGGGGCTGAGGCGGCGTCCGAGCGGGTGCGCTTTGACATTGGCGCCAAGCCCTACTCGGAATCCCTCATCGACCTGGCCTTACAGGCCGATGTCTCGCTGCTTGGCGCTTCGGCCTGCGGCGGCGGGGTCGCCGCGGCGCTGAAGGGCGCCTACACCGTGCCAGAGGCGCTGGGCCGTTTGCTGGCCGACGCGCCGTGCAGCTGGCGCGTCCTGGGCTCCCGCTCTGTGCAGGTAAGTGCGGCTGCGGCCGCCACGGCCGCGATGACTCCAGCCCCTACGGTCTCCGTCTCGGAGGTCCTCGTCACCGCGACGAAACGGGTTCAGAGCACCCAGCGCTTGGCTGTGGCGGTGAGCGTCATTTCCGCCGAGCAACTCGCAGCGACCGGGGCGGCGGATCCCGGTGAGACCTCGGGGCAGCTTGCGGGTGTCTTGACCACCAACTTGGGGCCAAGCCGCGACAAGCTCATCCTGCGGGGTCTGTCGGACGGCACCTTCACAGGCCGGTCGCGCTCGACGGTGGGGACCTATCTCGACAATACGCCGATTAACTACAACGCCCCGGATCCGGACCTGCGCCTTGTGGATGTGGAACGGATCGAAGTGGTGCGCGGGCCGCAGGGCGCGCTCTACGGCGGAGGCTCGCTCAGCGGCATCTACCGGATCGTCACCCGCAAACCCGACCCGGCGCGCAGGTCCGCGGAGGTCTCAGCCTCGACGTCCTGGACGCAGGACGGCGCGCCGAGTGGCGAGCTGGAAGGCTACGCCAATCTTCCACTGTTTGATGGCGCCGGCGGGCTGCGCATGGCGGCCTATCATGAGGTGCAGGGCGGATATCTTGATGACATCAACCTGCGGCGCGCCGACGTCGACCGCACCCGACGCTACGGCGGTCGCGTGTCCGTCAGCTTCCAGCCTAACGATATCTGGACGGTGGATTTTTCCGGGACCGTGCAGAACCTGAAGTCTGATGACACCCATTACACGGCCCGGGCCTCGGGCCTTCAACGCGCCCACCGTGTCGCTGAGCCGCATGGCAGCAGCATCGGGCTGCTCGCCGCGACGGTTCGGGGGGCCTGGGGGTGGGGCGAACTCGTCTCCTCAACGGGGCTTGTGCGTCATAAGTACTCCAGCATCTACGACGCTTCGGCCGTCGCGAGCCTGTACACAGCCAATGGCTCGGAGCGAGCCGTCTATTCTGACACCACGCGCACCGAGATGCTCAGTCAGGACTTCGTCCTGACCTCGCGTGGCGCCGGCCCCTTCCAATGGCTGGCCGGGCTTTATGGATCCGACACGTTCGAAGACTCGCCCGCCACTCTGATGGCGAGGGGACCGATTGGTCCGCTCGCAACGGCCTATCGCGACGACCGGCGCGACCGAATTTTTGAGCTGGCGGCCTATGGCGAGGCCGCCCTGGAGATCGCGCCGGGGTGGACGCTGGCGGTGGGCGGGCGTGCTTTCAAGATCGACCGGAAGACCACGTCCGATGTCGTGTCTGAGCGTTTCGCGCCAAGGTCCTTCGAGCGTCGGGCGGATTTTTCCGGCGTTTCGCCCAAGGTTTCGCTGCAGTGGCAGGTGTCACCCGGGGACCTGATCTATGCGGTGATTTCCGAGGGCTTCCGCGCCGGTGGTCTCAATTCCGGCGGCGCCAGGCCACTGGCGACCACACGCGAAACCTTCGGGCCTGATCGCCTGCGCAACTATGAGCTGGGCGCGAAGCTACACGCCTTGGACGGTCGCTTCGTGGCCCATTCAGCGCTGTTCTACGATGTGTGGAAGAACATCCAGACCGACCAGTTTCGGCCTTCTGGGATCCCGTACACCGCAAACGTGGGTGACGCCCGTGTCGCCGGGGTTGAGACCGAACTGAGCTACCGTTGGGACATGGGTCTGACGGTGCGGGCCAATGCGCTGCTCTCGCAAACGCGGATCATCCGCGTCAACCCGGACTACGCGCCGGAGCTCACCAGGGGCCTGCCGGGAGCGCCGGGTTTTTCCGGGGGCGTTCTTGCGATCTATGAGCGTCCTGTATTGCGAGACCTGACGCTGCGGCTGGTGGGTGAGGCGAACTATGTAGGTCGTTCGAGGGTAAGCTTTGATCCGGCGCTCTCTCCTGAGATGGGGGGTTACGTCCGGGCGAAACTCTCGGTGGGGGTCAGGGGGCGCCGAACCGGTGTCGAACTCTTCATCTCCAATCCCGCCAACGCCTACAGCGACACCTTCGCCTACGGAAATCCCTTCAGTTTCAGCCAGGTCCGGCAAGTCACGCCACAGCGGCCGCGCACCCTCGGCTTGACCCTTTCCACAGCCTTCTAAAAAGAATCCCTTGGTGGGTAGGGGTGGTCCGCAATAGCGCCGTCTTGCAAAGGACACCAAGACCCACTGGAGGGGCCTCGGGGTCAGACCCCGGCTCATCGGCTATGAGCCGCGGCAGAGTGTCACCCGCCGTGGACCCGGTTCGCGCGGGCGGCGCCAGGATGAGCGCGGCCCCGCCGAGGAGAGCGGTCGGGGTCGTGCTCTCCGCCGCGGCCGCCGATGGCTACGCGCAGGGCGCCAGACAGGCCCTGCGTGAATGCGGCATATATTCTTAACCCAAGTCAGTGCTAACTTCCGATATCGCGCTTGGCCGACTAGCCCCCGGTCACCTGCGATCATGCGATAGCCTCGGTTATCTCGTGTGAAGCTTTGTTGGTTCTCCAGTCGCCAACATGAGCTGCATAGCCCCGGCCTGATGACATCTACCCAGGTCGGGGCGGCCGCCGCCCCGCAGGCGGGCTGATCTCCGGCCTCACCCGACTGGCTCAAGCACGCCCAGACATTGAAACCGTGCTTATGTTTTCGCCAGCCTCAACCGCCGGAGTGGGAGGGGTTTGCTCACCGGAATTGACCTCACCAAGCTGCCGAGAGAGTTATCGCTCAGAGGCAGGCGAATTTTCCGCCAGTGGATCGGCTGTATCGGCTTGCGTCCGTCGAAGCCAAAACAAGCTACACTATGTAGTGAGTGAAAATCTGATCCTGGAACCGCTAGCTTGACTGCGCGCGACTGAGAAGTTTCTGACAGTTGTTGTAAAAATACGCCCCTAGCGCGAGGCGAGAGGGACTAGAAGCTGCACAACAATCCGCCGAGTCCGGATGATCCTGGGGTTTTCCAAAATGCGCCATCGCCGCCTTCTCTTCGCCGCCGCCTCTGTCGCCGCCCTCTGGGCTGGCGCCGCCACCGCCCAAACCTCAGGCTCGGCCTCTGGTGAAGCCAATGTCGAGGAATTGGTCGTCACCGGCACGCGCACGGTTGGCCGTTCGCGGCTCGACACCCTGGCTCCCGTCGACGTGATCGGCGCCGAGGCGATCAGCCGTCAGGGCGCGTCCACCGAGCTCGCCCAGGCCCTGGCCAATCTGACGCCGGCCCTGGACTTTCCCCGCCCGGCCATCACTGACGGCACCGACCACGTCCGGCCCGCCACCCTGCGCGGCCTGGCGCCTGACCAGACCCTGGTGCTGGTCAACGGCATGCGCGGCCACGTCTCGGCCTTGGTGGCGGTGAACGGCTCCATCGGCCGCGGCTCCACCGCCTTCGACCTCAACACCATCCCCACCGTCACCGTCGATCGCGTCGAGATCCTGCGGGACGGCGCCTCGGCCCAGTACGGCGCCGACGCCATCGCCGGGGTGATGAACATCCGCCTCCGGGAGGCCGCCTCCGGCGGCGGCGCCACCTACAACTACGGCGTCTACAACACCACCGTGCGCACGGCGCGCGGCAAGCGCGACGCCAATGACGGCGTCACCCAGTCCTTCGCGGCCTGGCAGGGCTTTGGCCTTGGGGACGACGGCTTCCTGACGGTGTCGGGCGAGTATGTGAAGCGTAACGCCACCAACCGGTCCGACTATGCCGACCGCGTCGCCCTGCCGCTCTACAACCCGGGCCGCATCATCGGCCGCTACGGCGATCCGAAGGTGGAGAGCTACACGGTCTTCGCCAATGCGGGCCTGCCGCTGAACGACACCTGGTCGGTCTACGGCTTCGCGGGCTACCAGCACCGCGACACCAACGCCGCGGCCACCGCGCGCGCCTACAACAACGCCAACAACGTACCCTCGGTCTATCCGGGCGGCTTCCTGCCGCAGATCGAAACCGAAATCACCGACCTGACCCTGCAAGGCGGGATCAAGGGTGAGGCCGCCGGCTGGAAGGTCGATCTTTCGGCCAACTACGGCAAGAACGAGCTGGAATACACGGTCGTCAACTCGATCAACGCCTCCTATGGCGCAGCCTCGCCGCGCACCTTCCGGGCCGGCTCCCTCGAGTACGCCCAGTGGATCGTGGACCTGAACCTGTCGCGCGCCTTCGATGTCGGCCTGGTGGAGCCGCTCAACGTGGCGGGGGGTCTTGAGTACCGCGACGAGTCCTTCGGGATCGGCGCCGGGGAGGCGGCCTCCTACACGGTGGGTCCCGATCCCACCAAGGCCGGCGTCTCCCAGGGCTTCCCCGGGTTCCGTCCCGCCAACGAGGTTGATGTCTCGCGTCACAACTACGCCGTCTATGTCGACGTCGAAGGCAAGCTGACCGAGAAATTCGGCTTCGACATCGCCGGCCGCTACGAGGACTATTCCGACTTCGGCGGCAAGGGCACCGGAAAGCTGGCCCTGCGCTATGACTTCAACGACGCCTTCGCTTTGCGTGGCGCGGTCTCCACCGGCTTCAAGGCTCCAGCCCTGCAGCAGCAGTACTTCACCTACACCTCCACCAATAACGTGCTGGTGGGGACGACCTTCCAGCTCATCGAGGTGGGCACCTTCCCGGTGTCCAGCCCTGTGGCCCGCGCCCTTGGCGCCAAGCCGCTGGAGCCTGAAACCTCGGTCAACTACTCGCTTGGCATGGTCTATCGCGCGGGCGCCTTCGAGCTGACGGTAGACGCCTACCAGATCGACCTGGAAAACCGCATCGTCCTGTCGGAGAACCTGCCCAACACCAACACGCCTGCTGCGACGTCGGCGGCGATCAGCGCTCTGCTGGCCCCGTTCGGCGTCAGCGCCGCGCGCTTCTTCATCAACGGCGTGGACACCACCACCAAGGGCGTCGATGTGGTGGCCCGCTACCGTATGGACCTGGGCGACAGCCGCCTGGACCTGACGGCGGCGGCGAACTTCAATTCCACCGAGGTCACCAAGACCCCGGCCCTTCCGACCCTGTCGGCCCTGCCGCAGCCAGCCTTCCTCTTCGACCGCGCCAATCGCAT
Source organism: Phenylobacterium sp. (assembly GCF_031425575.1). Taxonomy (GTDB): domain Bacteria; phylum Pseudomonadota; class Alphaproteobacteria; order Caulobacterales; family Caulobacteraceae; genus Phenylobacterium. Next base: position 3,294 of record NZ_JANPJP010000370.1, on the reverse strand, counting down.
GACCTATGAAGAGGGCACCCCGGAACGCAAGCTGGTGTTCGGCGCCGACTGGACCCGGAACAACCTGGCCATCAGCACCAAGGTCACCGACTATGACGGTGTCCTGTCCCCCAGCAACAATCCGGCCTTCGATATCGGCACGGGTCGGGCGACCCTGGTGGATCTGGAGGGGCGTTACACCTTCCCGATGGGTGTGACCCTGGCGCTCGGGGCCAACAACATTCTCGATGAGTACCCCCGCGCGACACCCACCAGCATCAACGGCGCGACGGGCTCGATCGGCTTCCCGGGCTACTCGCCCTTCGGCTTCAACGGCCGCTTCGTCTATGGCCGCCTGAGCTACAAGTGGTAGTCCTCAGCCTGCACTGAGCGTTCTGAACGGCGCGGCGTGCAAACGCCGCGCCGTTCACATGTCGAAGTAACGATAGACACCGGTGTCATTGTGTCGAGCGGCGGATGCGAAGCGCCCAGGTCTCTCGGAACGCCACGGCGTGTAATAGCGAAATTATCATATTTATAGTCCTCAGACCGGCTGTGATTTGCGGCTTCCCCGGCGTAACACCCGGCTTAACAACAGATTTCGGCGCCACCTTTGCTTGGGCGCTCTCGCCATTTAGAATTTGGTTCATTAGGGATCGGACCCATATTGAGGCGCTGCGGCGTCTGGGGCCGGCTGGGAGTTTCGCTTTGACCGCCACCACGTCTATTCCGGGGCTTTACCCCGCACCGACCAAACACGCCAAACTCCTCGCCTGGGTGGAGCAGACGGCCGCCCTGACCCAGCCGGACCGGGTCTACTGGTGCGACGGATCCGAGGCGGAATGGACGGCCCTGACCGCTGAACTCGTGGCCGGCGGCACCCTGAAGCCCCTCAACCCCGCCAAGCGCCCCAACTCCTTCTTCGCCGCCTCCGATCCCCGCGACGTCGCCCGCGTCGAGAGCCGCACCTTCATCTGCTCCGAGAAAGAGGAAGACGCCGGACCCACCAACAACTGGCTCGACCCGACGGAGATGCGGGCTGATCTGCAGGACCTGTTCAAGGGCTGCATGAAGGGCCGCACCATGTACGTGGTGCCCTTCAGCATGGGGCCGCTGGGCTCCAAGATCAGTCAGCTGGGCGTCGAGATCACCGACAGCGCCTATGTGGCCATCTCGATGCGCGTCATGACGCGCATGGGCGCCGGGGCCCTGAAGGAGATCGGCGACAACGGATTCTTCGTCCCGGCCCTGCACTCGGTGGGCATGCCGCTGGCCGCAGGTCAGGCTGACGTCGCCTGGCCCTGCAACGAGATCAAGTACATCGTCCACTTCCCAGAGAGCCGGGAGATCTGGTCCTATGGCTCGGGCTACGGCGGCAACGCGCTGCTGGGCAAGAAGTGCTTCGCCCTGCGCATCGCCTCGGTCATGGCCCGCGACGAGGGCTGGTTCGCCGAGCACATGCTGATCCTCAAGCTGACCTCGCCCGAGGGCTCGGTACGCTATATCGCCGCGGCCTTCCCCAGCGCGTGCGGCAAGACCAACATGGCCATGCTGCAGCCCACCCTGCCGGGCTGGAAAGCCGAAACCATCGGCGACGACATCTGCTGGATGCGCTTCGGCGACGACGGCCGCCTCTACGCAATCAATCCGGAAGCCGGCTTCTTCGGCGTGGCTCCCGGCACCGGGGTCGAGACCAACAAGAACGCCGTGGACTCGCTGCATTCCAACAGCGTCTTCACCAATGTGGCGCTCACCTCCGACGGCGACGTCTGGTGGGAGGGTCTCACCGAGACCCCGCCGGAAGGCCTCACCGACTGGAAGGGTCGGCCCTGGTCGCCCGAGAGCGGCGAGCCTGCCGCCCACCCCAACGCCCGCTTCACGGTGCCCGCGTCCCAGTGCCCGGTGATCGCGCCGGAATGGGAAGACCCCAAGGGCGTCCCGCTCTCCGCCATCCTGTTCGGCGGCCGCCGGGCCAGCGCCGTGCCGCTGGTGACCGAGGCCTTCGACTGGGCCCACGGCGTCTTCATGGCCTCCAACGTGGCCTCGGAAGGCACGGCGGCGGCGGAGAACAAGATCGGCGAACTGCGCCGCGACCCGTTCGCCATGCTGCCGTTCTGCGGCTACAACATGGGGGATTACTTCGCCCACTGGCTCAAGATGGGCGCCAAGGCCGACGCCGCCAAGCTGCCGAAAATCTACTTCGTCAACTGGTTCCGTAAGGACGAGAAGGGTAAGTTCGTGTGGCCTGGCTATGGTGAGAACAGCCGCGTGCTCAAGTGGATCTTCGGCCGGCTGGAGGGCGACGCCGACGCCACCGACACCCCCATCGGCCGCGTGCCGACCCCGGAAAGCCTCGATCTCTCCGGACTCAGCCTGACTGAGGCCCAACTGAACCTGCTGCTCACCGTCGATCCGGCGGTCTGGCAGGAGGAGGCGGCCCTGATCCCGCCCGCCTATGAGAAGTTTGGCGACCACCTGCCCAAGGCGCTTTGGAGCCAGCACGAGGCCCTGGTGGCCCGGCTGGCCCAGGCCGCCCGCCCGGCGATGATGGTGGCGGAATAGACAGCGGGCGGCGCGCGCCATGACCTTGCCGCCCCGCCGACCGCGCCTGGCCATTTTCGGCGCGGGCCCGGCCGGCTTGGCCTTCGCCCGCCAGTTCGCCTTGCTGCCCTTCGAGGTGGAGGCCTACGACACCCGGCCTCACAACGCCGACCACGCCACCATCCTCAGCGAGGACGACCTGGTGGAGGTGGCCGGTTGCCTGGAGGCCGGCGACTACGTTCTGATCGCCAGCGCCAGCCACGAGCTGGACGGTCGCCTCGCCCAGGCCGTCCTGACGGCCGGGCGGTTCCGCTACTGCGGCATGATCGGATCTCGCAAGAAGCGTGACGAAATCCTCGGAGCGCTATCGCATGCCGGCGTCTCGCCCGACCAGGTCGCCCGTCTGCAGTGCCCCATCGGTATCCCCGAACTCCATGGCCGTGCGCCCGAGGTGATCGCCGTTTCGGTGGCGGCCCAGGTGCTGCAGGTTCTGCAGGACGACAATCCGGAGTAGGTCGCCCGGAGCCGGACGGCGACGCGGTCGGCGACCCGAAGATGCGGTTCTCGCTCGACTGCGCGCGCCGGGCGTAGGAGGGCGTCTGGCTGGTGGCGATGCGGGTGGATCGCGCTCGAGATCTCCTGGAGACAACAGACCTGAGCGTCGAACAGGTGGCGGCCGAGACTGGCTTCGGAGCGGCCACCACCCTGCGGCACCACTTCCGCAATCGCCTGGGCTTGAGCCCCGCGGCCTACAGGCAGCGTTTCGGGGTGGCG
>NZ_JANPJP010000369.1:0-12260 GCF_031425575.1 Phenylobacterium sp. | reverse complement strand
TCGAAATTATAAGTCGCCATGAGTCTCTCCAGTCATGTGTCACACGGACCGCCTGAAAACGCCTGGCCACCTATGCCGAATGGCGCGGTCCCAGGAAGTCCTTACCGTCCGCCATAACATGGTCGTGGCGAAGGTTAAACGAGCCCGAGGAAGACGTATCGGAACCGTCGAAAATGCGCAACAGTAAAAACGGCGGGAAACCAGGCCCTTCGACAGCGCTTGGGAAGGACGGTTCGCCCTCTCGTCAATCTTCCCTCAGGGAGTCCCTGATCGTGTCGGTCAGCGGGCTGACGACATAGGATAGAATCGTCCGCGTCCCAGTGACGATGGAGACCGACGCCGGCATCCCTGGGCTGAGCTTGGCGCCCTTGGGCAGCTTGGCCAGCTCCTGCGGCGGAATGCGGACGTCGGCCCGGAAGTAACCCTCGCCGGTCTTGGCGTCGCTCAACTGGTCCGCCGAGACCGCGATCACGTCGCCCATCACCGGGCTGACCTTCTGGAAGTTGAAGGCGGTCAGCCGCACCTGGGCCTGCATGCCGACCCGCACATTGTCGATATCGGCGGGTTTGATCCGGGCCGTGACGATGAGGGGCGCGTTGGCCGGCACGATGTTCATCAGAACCTGGCCGGGGGTGATCACCCCGCCGACGGTCGACGGGCTCAGATCCAGCACATAGCCGTCGGCCGGAGACCGCACGATCGAATGGGTGAGGACCTGGCTCGCAGCCGTGAGCCGCGGCGAGACATCCGACTGGCTGGACTGCATCTGGCGCAGGCCCTCGGCGGCCTCGCTGACCCGCTGGTCGCGCAGGGAGTTGAGCTGCAGCCGCGTCTCCCCCTTCTGCTGACGAAGGCGGGTGATCTCGGCGTTCAGGGCGCCCCGGCGTCCGGCGAGATCGGCCAGGGTCCGGTCGTAGCGCAGGATCAGGGTCTTGGGCGCATAGCCCTTCTCGTACAGGGTTTGGTAGCCGGCCAGCTCTTCCCTCGTCAGGCGGACGCTCTCCTCCAGGGCGTCAAGCTGGGCCTGCACGCCGGAGATCTGCGATTCGATCTGGCTCTGACGCTGGTTCAGCACGTCGGCCTGGCTGTCGAAGAACTGTAGCCGCGTAGAAAACAGCAGCTGCTGATCCTGGATCAGGCCCGCCACCCGCGGATCGGCCAGCCGGCCGGTCAGGCTTGCGGGAAAGGAAATGGCGCGGCGACCCGTCGCCTCGGCTTCGAAGCGGGCGCTCTGGGCCATCAGGGCGTCGGACTGATTCTGGAAGACATCGACAGACGCGCGGGCCTGGACGTCATCGAGCAGCAGCAGCGGCTGGCCCAGAGCCACGCGCTGACCCTCGCGGACCGGGATCGCCTTCACCGTGCCGCCGATCTGGTGCTGGATGACCTTGCGGTTGGCTTCCACGCGCACCAAGCCGGGCGCCAGGATGGCGCTGCGGATCGGCGTCACGGCCGCCCAGAGCATGATGGCGACCACGAAGATCGCGACCACCGCGGCGCCGATGATCATCGGCTGCTGCAGCTTACGCTTCTGGTCCGCATCCAGGGCCAGCTCGGGGCCGCTGAACACGGGGGTCACATAGGATTTTGCCGGGGTCACGTCGCGGGTCATCGGGCCGCGCCCACGGCTTGGACGGCGGCCGGCTGGGTGAAGCGGGCCATCACCTGGTCGCGCGGCCCAAACAGCTCCATCCGCCCCTCACGGAGCACCAAAATCTTGTCCGCCGACCGGAACAGGTTGGGCTTGTGGGAGACCACGGCGATGGTCACGCCGGCGGCCTTCAGCGTATCGAGGGCCTTCAACAGGGCGTCCTCGCCCTCTGCGTCCAGGCTTGCATTGGGTTCGTCGAGGACGATGAACGGCGGCTGGTTCAGCACGGCTCGGGCCAGGCCGATACGCTGGCGCTGCCCGGCTGACAGGACGTGGGCGTTCTGGCCCAGGTCGGTGTCATAGCCGTTCGGCAGACGAAGGACGAGTTCGTGAACCCCGGCGATCTGGGCCGCGGCGATCACCTCGGCGTCGGTCACGTCAGGCAGGAAGCGGGCGATATTGTCGCGGATCGTCCCGGCGAACAGCTCGGTGTCCTGCGGCAGGTAGCCGACGTTGCGGCCGAAGTCCTTGCGGTCCCAGGTGAAGACGTCGGCGCCATCGAGACGGATGTTGCCGTTGTTCGGCTGCCAGATCCCCATCATCAGGCGGGCCAGGCTCGACTTGCCGGCGCCGGAGGGCCCGATGATGCCGAGCATTTCCCCCGGTTCGATCTTGAATTGGATGGCCTGCAGGACAAACTTCTGCGCCCCGGGCGGCGCGAAATTGACCCCTTCGACCGACAGGCGGCCGGTGGCGCGGGGCAGACCGGTGACCGGCTTGGCCTGCTTGTAGTCGCCGAAGGCCAGCATCAGGCGATCAAAGGCCCGCGTGCCCTGCAGCATGCCGTCCCAGGAGCCCACGAGGCGATCGATCGGCTGAAGCGCGCGGGCGGCCAGGATCATGTTGGCGAACAGCAGGCCCGCGTGGATCGTGCCCTTCACCACCAGATAGGCTCCGACGGCGATGATCAGGACCTGGACAGCCTGGCGCCAGAACTTGCTGATATTGGAATAGGTGCTGGCGACATTGCTGGCGTCGGCGCTGCGGCCCATGGTGGTCTGCCGGAACACGGCCCAGCGGCCCCCCAGGGTTTCCACCATGCCCATGGCGCGGACCACTTCGCCGTTGCGCAGGGCCGCGTCGGTGAAGGCGTAGCTGCGCAGGGCCGCGTCGTTGGCTTCCTCCAGCGCCGGCCGCGTGGCGCGGTCCTGCATCAAGGTGATGGCTATCAGGAACACCGCGCCCACCAGCGTCACGACCCCGACCAGGGGATCGATGACCCACAGCACGATCAGGAAGACCGGCATCCACGGCAGGTCGAAGACCACGCCGAAGGTGGGCCCGGTCAACATTTGGCGGAAGGCGTCGAGGTCGCGGAGGGCCTGGGACCGCATGGCCGGATTGCCGCGCGTGACGCCGTCGAACAGGGCCGAGAAGACGTGGCCGGACACCCGCTGGTCCATGACCAGGCCGTAGTTGATCAACACCTTGGCGCGATAGTGGTCGATGACCCCGGAGACGGCGAAGGTGAACAGCACCCCGAAGGTGATCACCAGCAGGGTGGGAACGCTGCCGCTGCTCATCACCCGTCCATAGATCTGGAAGGTGTAGAGCGGCAGGGCCATGTAGAGCAGGTTCGAGACCAGGCTAAACCCGGCGGCGGCGGCCAGGGAGGGGTAGCCCTCCCGGATCGCACGTGTCAGCGGATTGTCCGGTTGGTCCGCCGACAACACTTTGAAAATCTTCATGGGCGCCAGGCCGTCTCGTTACTTGCGGGCGAAGGGTCGCTGCGCCAAATGAAGTCGCAGACGCCGACTGCCGAGACAGACGGCGGCATGAGCGCGCGAGAGATGATCGGCGCCCTCCGGTATGTCAATGCCGCACGCCCGTGGCGGGCTGGCGCGGGCCGCAGTTCGGCTGTCCCGCCACGCGTGCGGGACGACCTGTGATAAGAAGCATCGGGTGTCGGTTTGATGGGAGACGTGCCTGAGTGGCCAGGGTGGCGATAATCGGTAGCTGCATAACGCGGGATTTGTGGCCGATCCTTGGCCAGTCGCCGGCCGACCTGCTGTACATCTCGCGCACCAGCCTCCCAAGCCTGTTCGCTCGGCCGCTCGGCGGCGCCGAGGTGGCGCAGGATCCGCCGCCGGGCCTGGGGCGCCATCAGCACAACGCGGTTCGCGCAGACCTGAAGAAGTCGGCCCTGGCCACGCTGCTCGCTCACCGTCCCACCCATCTGATCTTCGACTTCATCGACGAACGCTTCGACCTCTTGGCGGTGCGCGACACCGTCGTTACGCACAGCTGGGAACTGGAGGTCAGCGGCTACATGTCTCAACCGGCCTTCTCCCCTGCACGGATCGTGCCGCGCACCTCGGCGCAATGTGACCAGCTCTGGCGTGACGCAGCCCTGGAGCTGACGGAGTTCCTGAAGACAACGCCTCTAAGGGACACTCGGATCATTCTGCATGAATCTCAGTGGGCCGAGCGCTACCTGGACCGCATGGGCCAGCGACAGACCTTCGACCAGGACGTGATGATCTTCGACGGCAATATCGGGAGCCTCGACGCCCACAACGCCTTGCTGAACACCTATCAGCAGCGTTTCGCCGCCCTGACCGGCGCGGCCCGGGTGAGCGCCGAGCCAGGTTTGGTGCTCGCCGATGTCAGTCACCGCTGGGGACTGAGCCCCTTTCACTACGTCGCTGACTACTACCGCGACGTCTGGCGACAGCTGAAGACCCTGGGGCTCTAGTCCAGGCGGCGATCAGGCGTCGTCGGAGAGGGACGCCCAGTTCTCCAGGGGGGTCAGGCGAAGATCGGCGGCCTCGTTGACCAGGGGCTGGGCCACGGTCCAGGCGCCGCCCTGCAGATAGTCGGTAAGAGGATCGACATCGTCCCGCAGTTCGCTTCCGCGGAGCGCCATGTAATGGGCGGCGTCGAACCAGGGACACGGATTGCGGCCCTCGCGCCCGCCGGCCAGGACGTAATGACTCAAGGCCTCGAACCCTCGGGCCGCAATGTCGGGATATTGCTCGCGATACCAGGCAGGGTCGAACAGCCGGTGGGGTTTGAGACCCCGCGCCGACCCCACCGTCACATAGTGGACAAGGGCCGGGACCTCCGCCTCGTCTCCGGTCAGCCGCCCGCGATACCACTCAGCCTGGAACAACGGATGGGGGCTGAGGTTTAGCCGCCAGCCCTCACGAAGATAGTGCGCCAGCGGATTTTCTCCGGTCTGGCCCAGCTCCGGGGTCTGGGTGACATAGTGGTCAATGCTGAACAGGGGATGCGGGTCGCACCCTCGAGCGGCGCCGACGTGGACGAAATGCTCAAGGGGCGACAGGCCGGTGGCCGCCAGATCCTGGGCGTTGCGGCCTACGTAGAAGTCTCGGTCAAAGAGCGGATGCGGCGATCGGTCCTCTGACCAGCCCCGCGTGATATAGTGGACAAGCGGGGCCAACCGGCCGGCCGCGACGTCCGGATAGGTGGAAAGGTACCAGGCCTGATCGAGCAAGGCCGGGGGCTGGGCGGTCGGGTCGGCTCCGCGTCGCGCATAGGCCGCCATGGCGCTGAAACCGCCGCCGGCGCTGGTCCAGAGCCCCGAGCGCGCGATCACCAGGGCCCCGCCCATCGAGCGCAGGCGGACCAGAGCGCGGTCGAGGCGACGCCTGATGCGGTTGCGGCGATGTTCGCGCACCGAAAGCACGGCCGCCGCGCGATAGGCCCTCACCGCCGCGGCGCGGCTGTCAGCCTCGGCGCGGGCCACCGCCAGCAGGGCGTCGACCAGGGCCTGGGTGAGGCGTGAGCGGGTGATGGCCTCGGCGGCCTGTGCCCGCTGCACCTCCTCGCGCAGCGCCGCATGCCGCAGGGCCAAACTCTCCATCTTGGCGAAGAGTTCGGGGCCGTCGTCAGGGGATTTGGCGGAGCCGGTCACGTCAGAGCGGGGGGATGACGGGCATCTTCAGGTTCGAGAACCCGTTGTCCAGGTGCTCGATCTCCAGGAACCCGGCCGAGCGGCCGAAAGCCTTGTAGATCGAGAAGGTCTTGGCCATTCCCAGGGTCGCCGCACTCTCCAGCGGCGAGACGAAGCTCACGTCGCGGTCCAGCCAGTGGGGTTGGCGCATCCAATAGTCGAGCTGATCGCGGGTGACGGCGAAATAGCCGGCGTGCGGATTCTGCGCCCGGCGAAACACTGTCTGCCGGCCAAGCGGCGCGCCATACACGACGTCCTCGTCCGGGACATAGCCGTTCATCCGATCAGCCGCCTCCCGGCTCAGGTCGCCGTCGATATAGGTCTTCAGGGTCGGCGCCCTGCGGTTCCACTCGATGCGGTTCGGTAACAGCACCCGCTGCGGGCCGTAGGTCTGGTTGAACCAGATGATCTTGGAGAAGAAGGTCGGATCGTTGATCCGCAGATCGTCCTCGGTGAAGACGAACAGGTCGTACTTGCTGGCCTGCTGGGCCATGATCTGCTGAGCGCTGAACCCCAGCGTGCGTGGGTTCTCAAGATCAAGCTTGGCCACCTTCACGCCGTAGCGCCGGCAGAAGTCGGGGGTCAGCAGGTGCTTCTCGCCGGTGGTCACGGCGACAATGTCGATTTCATCGTCCGAGCCCACCCCCGGCTGAAAGCACTTGGTGCCCACGTGCAGGGTGGCCGAGACGCCGAACTGGCCGCGGTAGGCGCAGATCACTTCCTCGATGGCGCGCAACCGATCGTCCCGCTTCCGTTCGCTGGTCGAGCCGTGCCGGGAGTTGGCCTCGGCTGAGAAATAGTGGGCGATGGTGACGAGGATGCGCATCGAGAAGCCTGGCGGGAAGGGAGCGGCACGGTAGGGAAGCGGTGTGGACGGCGCAAGCTGGCGCCCTATCGGGCCAGGCCCTCATTGGCGAGCCAGGCGAGATAGCCCGCGGCCTCGAAGGGGTCGGGGAAGGCCGCCTGCAGATCAGGTCGAGCCCGGTAAATCACACGGTGAGGCTTGGCGATCGCGGTTCCGTCGCTATAGGCCTCATAGGCCCAGTAGCGGTCCGGGATGATCGGATCGGTGGTCTTGGCCACCTCCTCCTTGTACCAACGCCAGATCTCGTAGACGGCGTGGTTGTCGCCCGCATAGCGCTTGGTCATGGCATCGCCGGTGGGCCCCAGCTTGGTGAAGTGCCAGAAGCGCAAGAGGTGGCCATTGACGGTGATCGCTCCGTCTTTTCCCACCGCGACCTGACGCTTTGAAAGGTTCCAGCTGGCCACGTTGTAGCCGGGGTCGCGCACCACCTTGACCTTGTCGAACAGGGCCGGGACGTGGTCGCACCAGCGCTGGTCGACGAACAGACCGTTGGGGATGTCGTCGTAGCAGAAGCTCAGCAGCCGGTCGTTCCACCATTGGCCGAACCGGACCCCCTCTCCGCCTGCCTTCACCATCACGAATCCCAGATTGAAGATGCCGGTTTTCGAGGCCGAGAGATCGTTGTCGAGGATGGCTTCCAGCTCGTCATTGGCGTCGAGCAGGTGCGGGGTCAGCAGGATGTCGTCGGTTGCGAGCATCTCTTCCAGCGGCGTCAGGCTCGTGAAGAGGGCCGTGTCGGGGTCCAGATAGACCACGGCGTCCGCGCCGGCCGCCAGCGCCTGGTGCAGGAACGGGCCCTTCACAGCGGTGCAGACCTCCACCACGTCGTGCTTGAAGAGCCAGGACTGGAAGTCCGGAATGCCGAGATCCTGCGCATAGACCACCCGGTCGAAGGGCTCGCTGGCCAGGTCCAGGTCGAACCCCGGCGGCGGCGCGTCGGTGATCAGCGCCACCCGTTCCCAGTCCGGCTGATGGACCTTGAGGGTCTGGAACAGCACCCGGGCGCGGTTCAGATAGGAAAAGGTGAAGCTGGAAAAGCAGACGACCTTCACGAGGCGGGCTCCAGGTCGGCGGTCAAGTTGCTGAACTCCATGTCATAGAGAGGCGGGCGGCGGCGCGCCCGCGCCAGATTGAGGATCTCGCCGCTCTCGAACATCGCGGTGAGTGCGGCCTCGCCGTCCAGAACCAGGCCGTGGCCGCCCTCGCGGGTGAAGGCGGCGATATTGCCCGAATCCGGTCCGGTGATGATGGCCGCGCCGGCGGCGGCGGCCTCGTAGGCGGTCAGCGAGAAGGTCTCCAGGCAGAGGGACCAGATCATCGCGGCGTCAACCTCCAGGCGCACCAGTGAGTCGCGCATGGCCATGGGCTCGGTCGCTGTGGCCGAGACCGGGTGATGTTCCACGGGCAGGCCACCGACTCTCGACTTGCCCAGGTGAAGGAAGACGTAGCGTGGGTCCTTTTCGAAGGTGATCGCCAGTTCGACGAAGAGCGGCCAACCCTTGTGCAGGGACGGCGTTCCGGGGAAGGCGAGCCGGAACGGACCGTCGCGAGGCGGGGTGGTCTTGGCGCGCACGGGAGTCAGGCGGGCCAGCGGCGCGACCTGAGCATCCACGGGGTCCATCCAGTCGGCGCGGCGCCAAGTGTCCATGACCACCTGGGAGGGAGAGACCACGGTCAGGTCCAGGTAGCGGAACAGGCGGGTGTGCTCGTCGATGTGGCGCTGCCGATAGGGGCCATACACGCAAATGCCGCAGGCGGCGCTACCGGGCGGCGGCGCGCCGCAGTTGGCGATATTGTTGCGTAGCAGGTGGACCCCCGCGCAGAGGCTGGTGAAGTCATGGGTCCAGTAGTGGCCGGCGTTGGCGCCGGCGATGCGCACAACATCGATCACCTCGCGACTGGAATGGCCCAGCATCGAGTGGATGGCGAAACTGCGCGCGCCCTCGCCCCAGTCGGCCAGGGCGGTTCGCAGGCCGGCGATCAGCACCTCGGGACGGAAGGCGCCCACTTCCACCCCGTTCCAGAGGACTCCGAGGGGCGGCCCGTCGAGGCCGGTGGAGACGATCGGCCAGGGCGAGGCCGGATAGACGTGGAGATGGTCACGGCCCAGCTCGCCAAATCGTGCGGCCTCCCGCTGAACGCTGGCCTGCACCCCGCCGACCACCGCGGCGTAGTTGTCATGGCTGAAGGTGATGTGCAGATCGCGGCGGCCCGAGCGTGATGGCGCCAGGCCAGTGATCAGATCGTCAGCCTCGCTCAGGTCCACCGCGCGGGCCCAGGCCTCGCAGTCGGCAAGGCGTTCCTGCAGCGGCCGCAAGCGCGCGACGGCGTCGTGGCGGAACCCCAGCTGGCGGCGCCCGATTCGCCCCTCGCGGCGGCCCTGCGCCAGGTAGTGGACAAAGGGCTGCACGCCGGCCGCCGCGACATCGGGATTGAGCTCCAGATAGTCGGCCAGGTGGAAGTCACGCGAGGGGTCGCGCCCCTCTTTCCATCCCCGCTGCAGGAAGTGGTCGAGGGGGTCCTGGCCCGAGGCCGCCACGTCGGGCTGGTGGAACAGGTAGTAGGCTTCGTCGAACTCGGTGGCGGCGAGCGCCCGGTCTGCGGCGGTCACCGGAAGGTCGGCCTTGCCGTCACGGGCCAGCTTCCGGGCCACGAGATAGTCCAGGGCCTGGGCCGAGGCGACCGGCTCGCGGCCCTCGCGGCGACCAGCCGTGAGGTAGTGATAGAACGGGTTGGCCCCGCCCTGGGCGACGTCAGGATAGCGGGCCAGATAGCCCGTGGTGGAAAACCAGGGCGCGGGGTCGCGGCCCTCGCGCCAGCCGGCGTCGGCGTAGTGGGCCACCGGATCGCGACCGTCATCGGCGATGTCGGGATAGATCGCGCGGTAGAAGTCGGTGTCCAGGGCCGGAACCAACACCAGCAGGCTACGATCGAGGCCGGCGGCCATGGGACGAAACTCTCCGCGAGGTTGGACCTGTGCCGCAGAACACCGCCTCGATCAACCGCGCCCTTGCGGGCGCGCGCTGGCGGTCATAGAGGCAAGGTTCACGCGCGCCCCCGAAGGCGCCAGATGGGGCCCAATGGCGAGAACGACAACCCGACCGGCCAAGTCCGCGGCCTACCTCGTGTTGGGCATGCACCGGTCCGGCACCTCGGCCGTGACCCAGCTCCTGGCCCTGGCGGGAGCCGAGTTGCCGCAAAATGTCATGCCCGGGGACGAGCACAATGCGAAGGGCTACTTCGAGCCCTGGAAGATCGCCCTGTTCAACGACGCGCGCCTGCGCGCCGCCGGCAGCGCCTGGGACGACGTCTTCGCCCTGCCCTACGCCCCCCTGCCCCAGGCCAATGAGGCTGAGTGGACCGCGCGCGCTCTGGCCCTCTATCGCGAGGAATTCGGCGAGGCCCGGTTCCCCCTGCTGAAGGACCCCCGGGTTTCGGTGCTCGGGCCCATGTGGCGTCACGTCCTGGAGACGGCGGGCCTCACGGCGCGCGTGGTGATCCCGGTCCGTTCGCCCCTGGCCGTGGCGGGGTCCCTAAGCCGGCGCGACGGCTTCCCGGTGGAGAAGTCGGTCCTGCTCTGGTGCGTCTACATGCTGGCCGCAGAGCTCTATTCCCGCGACCTGCCTCGCGCCTTTGTCTCCTATGACGGCCTGCTGGCCGACTGGCGCGGCGAGGTGGCGAGGATCGAGGCCGCTCACGGCGCGGCCCTGCCCCGGATGAGCCCGCATGCGCTGGCGCAGATCGACCAGTTCCTCACCGGGGACCTGCGCCACAACGCCGGACACGGGGACCTTTCAGCCGTGCCCATTGTCGGCCCCCTGGCCAAGACCGTGCATGACTGGTTCGAGGCCGCCGCGCTCGGCCCGGCCCCGCCGCTAGCGCCGCTCGAGGCCGCCGCCGTCCAGATCGCGGAACTGAAGGCCCGGATGGGGGTGTTCGTCTCCCCGGTGACCTCGGCCCTTTCGGCCACCAGCGCGGAGTTGGACGAGGAACGTCAGCAGCGGCGGCGCGAGCGCCTCCACACGCACGAGATCGAAACCGAGCTGGCCCTGCTGCGCCGTGAGCGCGCCGCAATCAAGGCCCAGATCGACGCCATGCTGACCGCCGGCTGATCCCTTGACCAAACACCCCACCAGGAAAAAGGCGGAGAGCGCCGTCGTCGCCAATGAGCTTCTCGCGCGCCGCCGGGTGCTCCGCGCCGCCCATGTCGCCCTGGCCCAGGACCGCTGGACCCGCTTCCGGGCCGCTGCGGCCAAGCGCCATTGGGACCGCGAGCGCGGCCGCCTGGAGCAGCGGTTCGACCTGACCCTGGCGCGGGGCAAGTGGCCGGGCCGCGTGGCCCTGGTGCTGCGCTCCGGACTGTGGACCTTCGGCCTCGACAAGGGGGTCGGACGCGAGGGCGGGGAGACCCGCGGCCTGGTGTCCTATGTCCGCGCGGGCCCGGACTCCAACGCCCACCCCAAGGCCCTGTTCGACCAGACCTGGTATGTCGAGAAGAGCGCCGACCTGGCGGGCACCGCCTGGGCGCCCCTCGCCCACTACCTGGTGGCCGGCGACAAGGAGGGCCGCGATCCGCACCCGCTGTTCGACTTGGCCGACTACCGCGCGCGCCACGCGGTCAAGGTCGCCGCCAGCGGACTGACGGCGCTGCAGCACTTCGTGTTCACCGGCGCCCGCGAGGGCTTCAATCCCCACCCGCTGTTTGATCTGCGCCACTATGTCGGTCAGTCCGAAGAGGTGGCGAAGTCCGGCGAGAACCCCCTGCTGCACTATCTGCGCGAGGGCTGGCGGCTGGGCTACGAGCCCCACCCGCTGTTCTCCGGCGCCTGGTATCTGCAGCAGAACCCGGACGTGGCCGAGCGCGGCATTCCGCCCCTGCTCCACTACGTCACCAGCGGCGCGGGCGAGGGCCGGCCGCCCCACCCGCTGTTCGACACCGGGTGGTACGCCCAGCGATATCGTGACGTCACGGCGCTCGGCGCCAGCCCCCTGGCCGACTTCCTGGCCCATGGCGTCGAGGGCCGCCGGAATCCCAGCCTGCACTTCGACTCCGCCTTCTATCTGGAGCAGAATCCGCAGGCGCCCGAGGACGTCCACGCCATCCTGCACTATCTGGGCGAGGGGGCCTTCGAGGGGGCGTCGCCGGCGCCCGACTTCGACGAGCTCGCCTATCTGATCGCCAACCCCCAGGCCGCCGAGGCGCCGATCTCGGCCCTGGAGCACTGGGCGCTGAGCCGTACGCCCAAGCCAGAGCCAGGCTCCGGTCAGATCCGCGCCGGCGGCTCCGACACCGGCCTCTTCGAACAGCTCCGCGCGGCGCGCACCAAGGACGCCAGCCTCTATGACGTCCAGGCTTACCGCGACCTGGCCGCCGAGCGCCGGCGCATGGACGAGGCCCGCAAGGCTGATGTGAAGGTCAAGCCGCTCAAGCTGATCAAGCTCGCCGAAAAGGATCTGGAGAAGGCCGCGGCCGCTCTCACCTTCACGGCCCCCGCCACGCCGCGCGCCTCCATCGTGATCCCGGCCTACAACAATCTGAAGTTCACTCTGGAATGCCTGGCCTCGCTGCAGGCCGCCGGGGGGCTGGAGAGCGCCGAAATCATCGTCATCGACGACGCCTCGGCCGACGCGACCTCGGCCGTGCTGGCCACGGTCCCGGGCCTGAAGGTCCTGACCAATGCGGAGAATCTCGGCTTCATCCGCACCTGCACCCGGGCGGCCGAGGCCGCCGCCGGCGAGTTCGTCATCTTCCTGAACAACGACGTCCAGGTCCGGTCCGGCTGGCTGGCGGCCCTGCTCTCACCCTTCGATGAGGAAACCGGTGTCGG
>NZ_JANPJP010000368.1:0-4233 GCF_031425575.1 Phenylobacterium sp. | reverse complement strand
GCCTCGATCCAGGGCCAGACCGTGGCCTCCACCGCCGCCGCCAGCCGCGCCTTCTCATCGGGGGCGCGGGGCCGCAGGGTCGAGCCGGTCACCGTAGCCCGCTTCATCATCAACTTGCCGATCGGCAGGGCCACCTCGCCGCCGCCCAGGCTGGCGATGAACACGATCCGGCCGCCGGTCTTAAGGGCGTCCAGGCCCTTGGCGAAATAGTCGCCTCCGACCATGTCGAGGATCACGTCGACGCCGCCCTCGCGCTTGGCGATCTCGGCGAAGTCTTCGGCCGTGGTGTCCACCACCACGTCGGCGCCGAGCGCCTTGGCCTCGGCGGCTTTGCCCGCGCCGCGCGCCGTGGCGATCACCTTGGCGCCGGCCGCCTTGGCCATCTGGATCGCCGTGGTGCCGATGCCCGAGGTGGCGCCGTGCACCAGGAAGGTCTCGCCGGCCTTCAGGCTCCCATGCTCGAACACGTTGGCGAAGACGGTGAAGACGGTTTCCGGCAGGGCCGCGGCCTCCAGCAGGGACAGGCCCTTGGGGATCGGCAGGGCATGGCGGGCGTCCACCACGGCGTATTCCGCATAGCCGCCGCCGCCCAGCAGGGCGGTGACCTGGTCGCCAGCCTTCCAGCGGCCCGCGCCGGTGACCACCTCGCCGGAGACCTCAAGGCCCATGGTGTCGGGGGAACCGGGGGGCGGGGGGTAGAATCCCATGCGCTGGATCAGGTCAGGGCGGTTCACCCCGGCATGGGCCACCTTGATCAGGATCTGGCCAGGGCCGGCCTCCGGACGCGGCAGCTGCACGGCCTTCATGTCGGCGGCGGAGCCCTTTCCGCCCTCGACGGCGATGGCGGTCATGTCCGTCTGGCTCATCTCTGGCCTCCCTGGTCTTGCGTATGGGTGTTGTTGGGGGTTCAGATAGGCGCAGAAACGGAACCGGCAAAGGGAGGTCTTCCATGGAGGAGCCCGCAGAGGTTCGGATCGGCCGTGGCCAGCGGCTGACGGAAGCGGTCCGCGAGGACCTGGAGCTCTACGGCGTCGCCGAGCTCGAGGAGCGAATCGAGATGCTGCAGGCGGAGATCGCCCGCTGCCAGGCGCAGATCGAGAAGAAGAAGGCGACCCGCCAGGCTGCGGACGCGCTCTTCGGTTCCCCCCCGGATTAGGGGGCGGTTAGGGCCTGGTTAGGCATAAGGGGGCGTATCTGTCGCAGACGGGGCGGGTTTGGCACGGCGGTTGCACCAGCTAGGACCAGACAGCGCATCTGGGCGCGGACGAATTTTCAGTCGGGGACTTTGTGGTCATGAGCGATGGAAACCAGCCGGCGGGGGCCTGGCGCGCGGACGTGATCCAGGACTTCGCGCGGTCCGAGCTTTTTGACCGGACCTTCCAGGAGGGCATGGACCTCGTCGAGGAGACCGCCGGCTATCTGGACGGCTCCGGGCGTCAGGAATCCAAGCTGTTGTCGCGCAACGCGGCGCTCGCCTATGCCGGCGAGAGCATGCGCCTCACCACGCGGCTGATGCAGGTGGCCTCCTGGCTGCTGGTCCAGCGCGCCGTACGCGAGGGCGACATGCCCCCGGAGGGCGCCTGCGACGAGCGCTATCGCCTTGGAGCCGAGGACGTATGCCGTCCGGGCCACGACACCGCCGAGGATCTGCCCAGCGGCCTGCTGCTGCTGCTGGACCGCTCCGAGCGCCTCTATGAGCGCGTCCGCCACCTGGACCGCCGCATGTATATCGAAGACACCGACGTCGAGACCCCCAACCCGGTGCAGTCCCAGTTCGACCGCCTGCGGACCGCCTTCGGGGGCTGACCCCCCGAGGCCAAGGCCTGGATATCCAGACAGCAAAAAACGCCGCGTGGTCCACGCGGCGTTTTTCTTGTGCTCGAAAGTCGCGTGCGGCCACGGGGGCCGCGGCGCTTACTTGCGGGTGAAGGCGCCGAACTTGGCGTTGAAGCGCGAGACGCGGCCGCCACGGTCCAGCAGTTGCTGGTTGCCGCCGGTCCAGGCCGGGTGCGTCTTCGGATCGATATCCAGATTCAGGGTCGCGCCCTCTTTCCCGTAGGTGGAGCGCGTCTGGTAGGTTGTGCCGTCGACCATCACCACATTGATGAAGTGGTAGTCGGGGTGGGTGTCTTGTTTCATCGCGCGGGCATCCGACGTAAAGGAGCGGCCATAGAATAATCGCTCCGCCGGCTAGGCGGATCGAACGGAGCCGCGCCTATACAGGAAAAGGCGGGGCAAGAGCAAGGGCGCGGGTTTTCATGAGTGATTTTGGGTCCGGGCCGGCCGTTGAGGGCCGACCGACCGCGGGTGCGTCTCTCGCCCAGGATATCTCCGAAGCCGCCGAGCGGCGGCCCAAGAGCCGCAACATCAAGCCCCTGGCAGCACTCAACCCCTTCCTGCGGGCCCATATGGGCGACGTCGGCCTGGCCGGGCTCTTCCTGGTCACCGCCGCGCTCTCCACCCTGGCCCTGTCCGGCGCCGTGCGGCTGCTGGTGGACCACCTGACCGACGCCCGGGCCACCGGCGCCTCGGTGGACCAGTGGTTCTGGCTGATGGGGGTGGTGGCCGTCGCCTTGGCCGTCTCCTCGGCCCTGCGCTATTTCTTCGTCACCAAGCTGGGCGAGCGGATCGTCGCCGACCTGCGCAAGGCCGCCTACGCCCACATCCTGACCCTCGACCCGGCCTTCTTCCTGCACATGCGCACCGGCGAGGTGCTGTCGCGCCTGACCACCGACATCCAGATCGTCGAGAGCCTGATCAGCACCTCGATCTCCGTGGCCCTGCGGAACCTGCTGATGCTGATCGGCGCCCTGATCCTGATGCTCATCGTCAGCCCGCACCTGACCGGCATGGTGGTGCTGCTGATCCCGCTGATCATTGCGCCTCTGTTCCTGTTCGGACGCCGGGTGCGCACCCTGACCGCCTCGACCCAGGACCAGTTCGCCCAGGCCGTCGGCCATGCCGGCGAGACTCTGGACGCGCTGGAGACCGTCCAGGCCTTCGGGCGTGAGGCGGCCGGCGCCAAGGTGTTCGGAAACGCCGTCGAGGCCTCCTTCGCCACCTCTCTGCGGCGGATGACGGCGCGGGCCGGGATGATCGCGGCGGTTATCACCCTGGTGTTCGGCGGCGTCGTCGGCATCTTCTGGATCGGGGTCCATTCGGGCCTGCGGGGCGACATGAGCTGGGGGGCGCTGTTCCAGTTCGCCTTCCTCTCCGTCATGGCGGCGGGTTCGGTCGGCGCCCTGGGCGAGACCTGGGGCGACGTGCAGAAGGCGGCCGGCGCCATGGAGCGGGTTTCCGATCTGCTGGCCGCTCGGCCCAGCATCGCCCCGCCCGCGTCGCCCAAGGCCCTGCCGACCCCGGCGCGCGGCGAGATCGCCTTCGAGAACGTCGACTTCGCCTATCCCTCACGGCCCGACATGCCCGCCCTGAAGGGCTTCGACCTGAAGGTCGCGCCTGGTGAGCGAGTGGCCCTGGTCGGCCCTTCGGGGTCGGGCAAGAGCACTGTCTTCCGCCTGCTGCTGCGCTTCTACGACCCGCAGGGCGGGGCGGTCAGGCTGGACGGCGTGGACATCCGCGAGGCCGACCCCGGCGAGGTGCGCAGGCGCATGGCCCTGGTCGCCCAGGACTCGCCGATGTTCTCCGGCTCAGCCTTCGAGAACATCCGCTTCGGCCGTGAGTCGGCCACGCCGGAGGAGATCCGTCAGGCCGCCCGCGCCGCCCAGGCCGAGAGTTTCCTGGACGCCTTGCCGGAGGGCTTCGACACCCCCCTGGGCGAACGCGCCCGCAGCCTGTCGGGCGGCCAGAAGCAACGCCTGGCCATCGCCCGGGCCCTGATCCGCGAGACGCCGATCCTGCTGCTCGACGAGGCCACCAGCGCGCTCGACGCCGAGAACGAGCGCCTGGTCCAGAAGGCCCTGGAGGAGGCCATGGTCGGCCACACCACCCTGGTCATCGCCCACCGCCTGGCCACCGTGCTCAAGGCCGACCGCATCGTGGTGATGGAGGCCGGCCGAGTGGTCGACCAGGGCACTCACGCGGAGCTCTCGGCCCGTGGCGGGCTCTATGCGCGCTTGGCGGCCCTGCAGTTCGGCGACGCGGCGGCCTAGGTCCGCGCGGCGACCGCGATAGCCGGGAAATCGCTGAACACCCCGTCGACTCCGGCGGCGTAGAGCGCCCGGCACAGGGCCTCGGCGTCGCCGTGCTCGGCCACGCCGGTCCCGCGCCGCAGCT
>NZ_JANPJP010000367.1:0-7814 GCF_031425575.1 Phenylobacterium sp. | reverse complement strand
TCTTCTACAGCGGCAAGCTCGTCCATGGTGGTGGGGCTAACGTCACGGCTGACGTGCGACGCAGGGTAATCACCTCGCCATTCAACCCCGGCTTCCTGGTACCGGAAGAAGCCTATCCCTTCGCCGTACCGATCGAAGAGGCCCAGGAGATGTCCCCCAAGCTGCAGCAAATGATCGGCTTCCGATCCTTCTATCAGACCGACCCGCGCGGCGGGCCTCTCTGGCAGCATGACTACGACGAACTGGCGAAGCACCTTGGCCTGCAAGCCTAGTCGGCGGTCCATTGTTGTAGCTCGCCCAGCGACGCTGGCCCGGTCATCCGCGCAGGGATGGTGGCGCGGCGCTCGGTAGTGAAAAGGAATTTGTGCGATTCACGCGTTGATCATTATGGCCAAGCCCAAGCGAGAGGGTACTGACTGGCTAAGTCGGAAAGGTTCTTTTCTGGCGGAAAGGGCTACTTCCCGCGGCCGTGAAAACGAGTGAAATCAACCCCTGTCGACCCGCGTCCTTAGGCCAAAACGCTCGAATTTTTGCGTAGGAGCCGAATTGTGGCTTTAACCTGTCAGTTCCACTTCGGATGTGCAGTGTTATCGGAAATCGGCGGGAGCTGGCCAATGCAGCCGGACGGCCGGCAAGCCCCACTTGGGCTCGAATGGTTGGGCATGCCATCGGCCGCCGAGCTGACCTTCGAGACGTCGGTTTGCGGGCCAGCTCGGATCCAAACGCCAAATGCGTGGTGACCGGTGCGCGAAGGGCAGAAGGCCTGTTCACGAATTGCGCCCACTGTAGCGGGCTAAAGAGCGTGGCGTCCTGAGCGCTCGGAGGGACAGTGCCGGCAACCGTCAAAGCCCTACTTATGGTGATGACGCGGCTGGCGGCGCTGGCCTAGCCGAGCGCTATTTAGAGACACGTAAGAAGGCTATGGGTCGATACAGGTCTGCTCAGACCCTCCCGCGCGCCAGACCTCCGCCACCCGCTCCCGCAAGGACGCACGAGGCATGGCGGCGAGCACCACTGCCAGTTCAGCCGAGATCGGCATTGGCCGAAAGGCGCTTACCTTCGATCCGCCAGTATTGCCCCGAGGCACAAGCCCCAGCGCCGTCTTGGTCGCTGCACCGATGATACGGACCAATTGGCCACGGACTTCGCGAGTGTCCCGCCGCCTCAGCCCCCACCAAAGCATTCGAACGTGCACGCGCACATGATCGATGGTCGAGGTTTGGCCGAGGACGTGGGCGCGCTCGAGGTGGGCGAACGCCGCGGCCCAACGGCCGTGGCGTTCGCAGAGTTCGGCGGCCGCGAGTTCGGCCGCGACCGCCGGCGCCATCGAGGGAAGCAGCCGCACGGCGAGGCAGACCGCCGCCGCAGCGTCGAACGCCAGGCAGAACTGTGGCCACCAGATCGGAGCGCTTGGGTTTGGCATTAGGTGAGGGTGGACGAAGTCGAGCATTCCGTGGCCCAGCAAACCGGCCACCACGAGCCAGAGGTTCCATCGAAAGCCCGCCACCGCAATGCTGACAAAGCCGCAGACGAACCACAGCTCCAGGGTCAGGATGTGGACAGAGCCCGCCTGGACGGCGAACAAGACGTAATAACCCGCGATCATCACGAGGAGCACTGGGTAGAAGCTCCGGGCTCGATCAAATCCCGCGGCGCTGGCGAATAGCGCAACGCCGAGAGCCAGGGTCACACCGATGACGGTTTCCATTGAAGTGTTCCTATAGCGAGAACTGTCGCGCTCAGAGGCGCCGGCGAAGGGCTATCGCTCAGCCCGTGGTCACAGGGTGGCGCGAACGCCTAGTTGGAGAGCCCCACGAGAAAGCCACTGAATAGGACCAGAAAGCCCCCGATCTCGCCGAGCGCCAACGCGTAGACCCCAGCGTTCATCGCGCTGCTGGAGATGTGCCGGTCGCCGAGCCGATGCGGCCGCCGCAACTGGTTGTCAGTGTCTTTCAGTAGGCCATGAATGGCGTACGATCCAACCGCGGCTGCGAAGAACAGCACCGGCACAGCTACAGCGAGGATGTTGACCAGGCCCGGCCAGACACTGAGCCCGGCGAACTCGGCGAGCACCAGGCAGGCGAAGGCGTACATCAGCGCCGCGCGGTGGCAGATGTCGACGTAGGCAGGCGCGAGGCCATCCTCGTCGAGGATCATCGCGCGGTACTTCCACACCCCCGTGACCAGGCCTGTGAGAAAGAAGGCTCCGCAGCTTAGCTGCGCCAAGAACACGGCGTTCATCCGACGGCTCCTGTTCCGGGCGTGGGGCGGCGGCAAATGGCTGTGACCTGCGCCATGTCAGTTACGCCGGCCGGTGGGCAGGTCGTACTCCAGGCCGATCGTCGCCAGGCGCACGGCGACGGGTCCGTAGCGCTTGCCCATCGCCGCGATCGCCGCGTCAAGCTGCGGCGCTGCAGGACCCGGGCCCCCTGGAATTACATAGCGCCCCGATTGCGGCTCGGCGTCCGGCAGAATGGTCAGGCCGTGCCGGGAGCGTACGGGCCTGAGGCCCGGATTCGTGGTGACCACTTTTGTGCGGTAACTGCGTCCCCAGGCATCCGCGCGAAGCGAGAGCGCGACCTCATCGACACCGTTGGAGACGGGGGCCTCTACAGTCTCGTGTCTCCAGACCGCTGCGGCGCTCTTGAGCGCAGCCAAATAGTCGGCCTTGGTGAGCTGGAAATTGGCCGTGCGGTGATCTGCGGTCCAATTTGTGACCCCAAACCGCGCCGCGGTGGTCTGTGCCACGGCCCGGCCACCGATGGCCTCGACGAGCGCCAGCGACACCGGGATCGAGGCGGTGACGCCGGTGGTCGAGATGATCGCGCCATCCTGGACATAGCGCTGGTCACGAACCCAGACGGTGTCGGGATTGCTCTTGGTCAGGCTCTCGACGGCCGCCCAATGGGTGGCCGCCCGTTTGCCCTTGAGCAGTCCCGCTTTGGCGAGCACTCGGGCGCCCTCACAAACCGAGACGATGGTCGCTCCCTTCGCCGCCTGCGTCTTGATCCAGGCGATGAGAACCTTGTCCTTGGGATCAACCTGCGCCGGGACGATGACCATGTCGGCCCCTGCTGGTTCCTGCGCATCGAACTGGCCGAGCGTCTGGTCAGCAACGATCTTCAGGGAGCGCCACAGCTGCACGGGCCCCGCGCTGGTGGAGAGGCTGCGAACCTCGGCCACCCCCGACTCCTTCAACACGCCGTAGGGGATGGCGAAGTCGGTCATTTCGGCGCCGAGGTTTTCCGCCACCACCACAACGAGCGGAAGAGAGCGGCTCGCCTTCGGGGCCGGCACACTCAGGTGGTCCCGATCATGTCCTGGGTCGGCCTTGGAAGCGAACGGATGGAACGCGACGGCGACGGCGACGGCGCCCGCGGCGACGATATGAGTACGCATGGAGGTCTCCTGATGGTGCGGCGTGTGACCGGGACAGGGCCGAAGCCCCGGCCGGATTAGGGCGCGGGGGCCGGCTGAGACGTCGCGGACGAAGCGCATGCGCAGGCCTCGCCGCAGGCGCAGGCCGTGCTGCACGTGCAGACCGGGCTGCACGTGCAGGGATCACAGACGCAGGTCGAGACGGGCGGGCAGGAGGTAGAGACGGTCATTGGGTGGCTCCTTCAGATCCGGGATGGATCGACAGCGAACCTAGACGCCGAAAGATATGGCGGAAATGTCGGATTTATCGCAATATGCGCCATGACCCATCCTCAGACCTCGAGTCGTAAGATCGCCATCATCGGCTACCCTGGCGTTCAGTCCCTGGACCTGGCCGGGCCGTTCGAAGTGTTCGCAATGGCCAACCGTTTCGGGCGTCAGGCCGCCTACCAGCCGATCCTCGCCTCGCCGGCCGGCGGAACGATCTTCTGCAATTCCGGCCTGGAGCTCGCCGGATCGACCGCCCTGCGGGACTTGCCCGACGACCTGGACACGATCCTCATCGGAGGCGGCGACGAGGATGGCCTGCTGGCTATGCGCGACACCGAGATACTAGCCTGGCTGGCGGAGCGGACGCCTGGAACCCGCCGGATCGGCAGCGTCTGTTCTGGAGCGTTCGTGCTGGCGGCGGCCGGCGTGCTCGACGGTCGGCGGGCGACGACACATTGGGAGGTCTGCGATGAACTGCGCGCGTTCCGCCCGGCGGTGAAGGTCGAGCCCGACGCCATTTTCGTAGCCGACCCACCCTTTTACACCTCGGCGGGCGTCACGGCCGGCATCGACCTCTGCCTCTCCCTCGTCGAGGCCGACTGCGGACCCGATGTGGCGCTGGCCGTGGCCCGCAATCTGGTGCTTTTCATCCGCCGGCCGGGCGGTCAGACCCAATACAGCTCGGGCCTGAACGTTCAGGCGGCGGCCACGCCGCGCCTGCGGACTCTCATCGCTGAGGTCACCGCCAGTCCGTCGGGTGACCTCTCGCTGCCGGCCTTGGCGGATCGAGCCGGAATGACGGAGCGGACGTTTAGCCGGGTTTTCAAACTGGAGACCGGGGTCACGCCCGCGGCCTTTGTCGAGATAGCCCGGGTCAACCGGGCAAAGGCGTACCTGGAGACGTCCGACTGGCCGTTAGCTCGGGTCGCAGATCGGTCGGGCTTTGGAAGCCTGGACGGCCTCCACCGCGCCTTCCAGAAGCGCTGCGGCATCACACCTGGGGACTACCGTGAACGGTTCGGTCGCGTCCCTGCAGGGGTTTGAGGGCCTCGCTGCACCACGCCTTGGCGGCTCCAGTCATACTGCATGTAGCGGGCGGTCTCAGCTGCCGCGTCGGGATTGATAAGTCGGCTCACAACATGGAGCGCGGCGTCGAGACCTGCGCTGATGCCGGCTGCCGTGAGCACCCGGCCGTTGTCGACGACCCGCGCGTCAGGCAAGACCTCGCCACAGTCTAGCGCGCGCAATTCGTCAAGCGCGCCGTAGTGTGTGGTGGCCGCGAGGCCATGGAGCAGGCCCGCCGCGCCCAGCAGCAAGGCACCTGTGCACACCGACAGAGTGAGTTCCGCGGCGGCGTCCAGACGCCGGACGGTGTCCAGCATCGCATCATTGTGCATTTCTCGCCGCGTGCCTTGTCCGCCCGGCACGACCAGCACGTCGAGGACGGTGAGGTCCCGCGCCGCCAGGTGCGGTAGGACCTTCAGAGCATTGCGGGCGTGGATCGGGCGAGGTTCGAGCGCGATCGTGACCACCTCGAACGCCATGGCGCCGGTGGATGTCCGCGCGACGCCAAAGACCTCGAACGGCCCCGCGAAGTCGAGAACTTCGACATCGTCGAAAATCAGGACCGCGACACGACGCGGCGCGGGCGGGGCAGTCTCCATATTGCCCGCGGGTTGAGACCCTTCTGTCATCGGCGTGCCTTTCGCGGGGAGGTTGCTGGGGTTGTCTCGTCGAGGGTCCGCAGGAAGGCGACGATCTGTCGGCGTTCCGCGGAGGTTAAGCCAAGGGGCTGCAATTCGGAGTGGCCGACAGCGGACGCTGGCGCGCGGTTATAGTGGTCCAGGACCTGATCCATCGAGGCCAGCTGGCCCGCGTGCATGTAGGGCGCTCGCTGGCTGACGCCGCGCAGGGAAGGGACCTTGAAGGCTCCGACCTGCTCTGGGCTGTCCGTCACCGCAAATTCCAGCTCATCGCAGCGCGCCGGCGGGGCGTCGCTAAATGCGCCCTTGCAGTTGAAGGGATCGTTGAGCGCCTTGCGCACCCCCTCGTCGCGACCGCGATCCGGGGCGTGCCCAGGTCTGGGAGGCACGCCGGTGTTTGCGAACCCTCCATTCGAGAACAAGGGGCCGTTGTGGCAGTTGGCGCACTGGCCCTTGCCAATGAACAGCCGCAGCCCCGCCCGCTCGTCGGTGCTCAAGGCGCCCGCGGATCCGCCGGTTTGGGCGAACAACCCGGCCACATAGCGGTCGAACCGGCCAGGCTGGACGGTCAAGGTCCTTTCGTAGGCGGCGATCGCCTTGCCGAAGTTGGCGAAGGCCAGGTTCACGGCGCGCTGGTCGGCGGCGGCCATCCGGTCCCAGGCCGCGCGGGCCTGGGCGTCACCCACCGGCGAGGCGCGCTGGGGGATCCGCTGGAGGTCGTGCGCAGCCGGCAAGGCTGGGAACAGGCGCTCGTAGGGGCCGCGGTACTGCGCGGCCAGCGCGTGGGCGACTTGGGTGCGCGTGAACCCGTGCTCGGCCGGGTTTTCAACCGGGCCCAGGGCTTGGGCCCACAGGCTGTCGGCGCGCCCGTCCCAGAACTGCCAGGGCGAGTGGACGGCAGAGGCAACGGGCATGGTGCGTCGCGCGCCGTCTGACAGGCCTCGCCCCACTGGCAGGCCGTCCGTAAATCCGCGCTCAGGCTGGTGGCAGCTCGCGCAGGACACCTTGCCGTTGTCGCTGAGCCCCGCGTCGAAGAAGAGCGAACGGCCGAGGGCGGCGGCTTGGGGATCGTCCGCGACACGGTTGGAGGGGTCGGCGGGCGGCGCCAGGGCCGCTCCAGGCGACAGCATGCGCAGCATCGCCAGCTCGTCGGCCGACCAAGTCGGCACGGCGAGGGATGGACTAACAATCGCCGCCGCTAGCCCAAACGCAACCAGCCAGCCTCTCATAGGATGAGGTTGAAAGTGACCATGTCGGAGCGGCCATCAGGCCCTCTCACGGCGAGGGTGAGAACCCACCACCCCGGCATGGAGAATTTGACGCCATCGATCACGTAGCCACCGGGCGCAGTGGTCGCCGACGCGCGCGGAGCTGTTGGAAGACCATGGCGGTGGTCGGGCATGCCGCCGCCCACCACAACTGTGGCGCCGCTGACGGGCTGACCCGACGCATCCGTGACCCGTGCGGTCCATTGGTGCACCCGCCACAAAGGGATTGGTCTGCGAGTGCTCTCAAGCTGTACGTGGAAGACACCATGGTCGGTCACGCGGTTCAAAGAGCGGTCGAGATTTGGCGGCCGAGCGAACGCCGGCGCCGCGAACAAGATGGCGGCCCCGATCACAGTGAGCAGGAAGACAAGACGGCCACGGGGTCGCTGTGTTGTCGTGTTGTGGAGCTGGGACATCGTGTTCTCTCTTCTGAGGACGAGCGTGCCCTCGGTTCACAAGAGACCATCGGAATGTGTTGGCTAAAATGACAAGGTTGCCGCCAATCCCGCCACACCCTCCGGAGGCGTTTGTTTGGATGATCGATTGAAAAGATCGAAAGGCTGTTGCGCGCTGAGAGCTCATTGCTTCATGGCGGGCAGCCTCAGCGCACTGGCAATGGGGCTTACCACCCGTGGAGCGGGCCCTACTGAATCTGTTGCGAATGTCTAGTTCGCGCCTGAGAGCCGCGGCCGGTGTTGGCGCAAAGGCGACGGCCGCGGCTGATCGGGAGCGGAGTCAAACCCGCTGGTAGGCGATAGCAGCCGCTTCATGCAGGTGTTCCGGCGCAACGCCTCAAGCCTGGCAAATAAACTGCGACGCGGCAGTGCTGATCACGCGGCACCCTGATACCAGCTCCAGCGGCCGTTTCTGCTGGCGAGGGATTAGCTAGACCACTACTGCGGTCACATGATCGAAGCACACCCCTCCGGGGGCTACATCCTGGAGGAGCTTTCCGTCGGCATGACCGCCGAAAAGCGCGTGACTGTGACGGAGGCGCGGATCTCCCAGTTTGCGCAAGCATCGGACGACTTCAACCCGCTGCACATGGACGAAACGTTCGCGTCCAAGACGGCCTACCGAGGCCGGATCGCACACGGTCTTCTGTCGGCATCGTTCGGCTCGGCGGTCGTCGGCACGATCCTGCCCGGTGCGGGCGCCATCTATCTTAGCCAGACTCTGACCTTCCATAAGCCAG
>NZ_JANPJP010000366.1:0-8076 GCF_031425575.1 Phenylobacterium sp. | reverse complement strand
TGATGTCGAGATAGCCCTTCTCGGCGGTGCCCTTGATGGTCCCGTCCATGTCGAGCTCTTCGGCCGAGCCTTCGCGGACCCATTTGCGCAGGCGGCGCATGGCCATCTTGATGTTGCGGGTGCCCAGCTCGACCTGGTCGTCGAGGTTCTTGTACTCGCGCTTGTCCCACACCTTGATCGCTCGCCCGTGCCGGCCCTTCTCCTGGCCGACGCGGATGCCCTCGGGGTGGTAGCCGTTGGCGCCGAAGGGCGAGTCGCCCTTGGGCCCCATTCCGCCCTTGCCCTCGTCGCCCTCGCCCTTGCCTTCCTGGGCGTCCTTCATGCGCTTGGCGAGCTCTTCCATCAGCGCCTCGAAGCCGCCCATGGCCTCGATCTGCGCCTTCTCCTCATCGGTGAGGAACTGGTCGGAGAGCTTCTTCAGCCATTCGGCCGGGATGTCGGAGACACCGATCCCGTCGACCTTCTCCAAGCCCTTGAAGACATGGCTGAAAACCTGGTCGAAGCGGTCGAGGTTCTTCTCGTCCTTCACCAGGGCCGAGCGCGACAGGTAGTAGAATTCGTCGACGGTGCGGTCGATGACCACCTTGTCGAGCGCCTCCATGAGCATGAGGTACTCTTTCAGCGTCACCGGGACCTTGGCTTCCCGAAGCTCGGTGAAAAAGCGCATGAACATGGCAGGCTTCCCTAATAGGGGGACGAACGATTGTTTGATCCTCAAAGATGGAGGCCCGCGCGCCGTCTGTCCAGTATGGCGCGTCCGCGCAGGCTCCAAAGTGGCGCAACGCTCCTCCCAGCCGGTCAGGCGGTGGCGCGGGTCTCGACTTCGCGCAGCTTGCGCCAGACGGTCATGCGCGACACGCCGAGGCGACGGGCGATCTCCACGGGGCCCACCCCGGCGGCCTGGAGGGCGCGGATGTCGTCGATGCCTGAGCGGCCGCGCGGGCGCCGGTGCATGCCTAAGGGTTCCACGGAAAGCACCGCCTGCAGGGCCGCGCGCAGGGCCCGGCCGCCTGCGCCCTCGCTGCAGATTTCAGGCTCCACGATGTAGAGGCTGGCTTGGCGTTCCTCGAGCTTGTCGATCACCTCGAGGACGTTGCGGCTGGACCCGGCAAGATGTTCGAGGCGGGTCACGACCAACTGATCGCCCTCGCCAATGAAGTCGAGGATCGAGGACAAGACCGTGGACTCATCGGTCATCGGGCCGGCAGGCTCCTCGGCCCGGACCACATGACACCCGATTGCTTTCAACGTCGCCGTATCGTCCGCCGAGCGTTCGTCACGCAGCCGGACATATCCAATTCTCAACATCCCACCCGTCGCTTTCAGCTACTGCGATGATTGACGCCAAACTCGCAAAAGCCGGGAGCCTCGTCAAAGCGTAGAACCTTAAATCCCTGCAATAATTCTTCGATTATCGGCGTTCAGTTGGCTTCGCCTGCAACGGGACCGGCCTTTCTAATGGCTTTGTTAGAAAACCTATCCGCTGGGCGCCTCAGGATGAACTCGAGGTCTGTCGTTGACCCGACTTTGAATCCGTACTCCCCGACCTTTTCGAAGCCCGCGCGCTGATAGAAGCGCTGCGCCCCTTGGTTCTCCGACCAGACGCCGATCCAGAGGTCGCGTGGGCCGCCGGCCGCCATCCACGCCAGGGCCTCTGAAAACAGGCGCCCGCCGATCCCACCACTCTGGAAGGCCCGCAGGAGATATAGGCGCTTAAGTTCGCGACAGCTTGATGTGACTTCCGCGTGCGGAAGATTACAGGGGCCGCATTGGGCGTAGCCGACCGCCTCGTGCGCGGCCTCCACCAACCAGAGCGCCTTGGCAGGGGCCGCCAGGTCAGCGGCCATCGCCGCGACGCTATAGGAGTCCTCGAGGAAGGCGGCGAGGTCAGCCGGGTCATACAGGTGGGCGAAGGTGTCGCTGAAGGTCCGGGCGGCGAGGTCGGCCAGGACGGGGGCGTCGGCGGGGACCGCCCTGCGGATCTTGATTTCGGACATTCGGCTCGGCGCGGTTTCGGGGTTAGGATCGATTCTGATGACTGTCGCGCTCTACACCCATGCGGACATGCTCGACCACCGCCCGGGCGCCAACCACACCGAGCGGCCCGAACGGCTGACCGCCGTGGTAGACGCGCTGAGCGACGCCTCCGACCTGGATCTCGAGCCCCGCGACGCGCCGCTGGTCGAGCCAAGCGATCTCGCTCGCGTCCACCTGCCCATGTACGTCCAGGCCATCTTCGAGGCCGCGCCCCGCCAGGGGATGTTGATGCTGGACGAAGACACCTACATGTCGCCGGGCAGCCTGAACGCCGCGCGCCGCGCCGCGGGCTCTGTCGTCCAGGCCGTGCGGGACGTGGCCGCGGGCGAGCAGCAGCGGGCCTTCTGCGCCGTCCGCCCGCCGGGCCACCACGCCGAGCCGCACCGGCCGATGGGCTTCTGCATCTTCTCCAACATCGCGGTCGCCGCCCGGGTCGCCCAATCCTGCGGTCTGAAGCGGATCGCGGTCGTGGATTTCGACGTCCATCATGGCAACGGCACCCAGGCCGCCTTCGCCGGCCACGAGGACCTGTTCTTCGCCTCGGTGCAGCAGTGGCCGATGTGGCCCGGCACTGGCCATCCGGACGAGGCGGTCCCGGCCAATATCAAGAACGCGGTGGTCCCGCCGGGCGCGCCGGCGGAAGCGTGGCGCAAGGCCTTCGAGAGCCTGATGCCCCATGTCGACGCCTTCGCGCCGGACCTGATCCTGATCTCGGCCGGCTTCGACGCCCACGCCTATGACCCTGTGGGCGACGCCTTCCAGAACCTCGAGGCGCCCGACTTCGATTGGGCCACCCGGGCCATCGCCTCGGTGGCGCGCAAGCACAGCCAGGGACGGATCGTGTCCTCCCTCGAGGGCGGCTATGGCCTGGAGGCCCTGGGCCGTTCGGCCGTGGCTCACGTCCGCGCATTGTCGGCCGCCTAACCACGGTTGACCCGTTGCCGGGCGCACCGGGCCTCTCTAGGTTGGCGCGCTCACCTTCAGGAACCGACATGGCCGACGCCGCTGACATCGATGGGCTTTCGTTCGAGCTGGCCCTGGCCGAACTTGAGAAGATCGTGTCCCAGCTGGAGTCCGGCCAGGCGCCCCTGGAGCAGTCCATCGAACTCTACGAACGTGGCGCCAAGCTGAAGGCGCACTGCGAATCCCGGCTCGAGGCCGCGCGCCTGCGAGTGGAAAAGATCGTCATGGGCGCCGACGGCGCCCCGGGGGTCGAGGCGGCGGACTTCACCTGATGGCCGAGCTTGCCCACCGCGTGACCGAGGCCGCCGACCTGGTCACCGTTGCGCTGGACGAGCTGCTGCCCCGCGCCGAGGGGCCGGAGGCCCGGCTGACCGAGGCCATGCGCTACGCCGCGCTCGGGCCCGGCAAGCGGCTGCGACCCTTCTTCGCCATCGAGACCGGCAAGATGTTCGACCTGCACGAGCGTCCGGTGCTGCGCGCCGCCTGCGCGGTGGAGTGCGTCCACGCCTACAGCCTGGTGCACGACGACCTGCCGGCCATGGACGATGACGAGATGCGCCGGGGCCGGCCCACCGTGCACGTGGCCTATGACGAGGCCACCGCCATCCTGGCCGGGGACGCCCTGCAGGCCGCCGGCTTCGAGATCCTCGCCCACCCGGACACCCACAAGGACGGCGCCGACCGCGCCGATATGGTGTTGCGCCTGGCCCAGGCGGCTGGCGCCCGGGGCATGTGCGGCGGCCAGATGATCGACCTGCTGGGGGTGCGCGACGACCTGGGCGCCGTGGCCCGCATGCAGCGCCTGAAGACCGGCGCCCTGATCGCGGTCTCCTTCGAACTGCCGCTGATCATGGTCCATGCCGGGGATGGGGAGCGCCACGCCCTGATGGGCTTCGCCCAGGACCTGGGCCTGGCCTACCAGATCGTCGACGACCTGCTGGACCACGGCGGCGAGGACGCCGTGATGGGCAAGAAGGCCGGCAAGGACGCGGCCAAGGGCAAGACCAACTACGTCACCCTGCTGGGCGCCGACGCCGCCCGGGAGCGGTTGAATCTGTTGGTCGAGCAGACCAAGGCGCACCTGGATCCCTTCGGCCGCCGGGCTGAATTCCTGCGAGCCAGTGTGGATTTCGTGCTAGAGCGCCGAAACTGATTTCAAGAGATTTGTCCGCGTAACATGCCGCCAAGCACGCCTCTGCTCGACAAGGTCGCCTCGCCCGCCGACACGCGCGGGTTCAATGCTTCGGAGCTGAAGCAGCTGGCGGACGAACTGCGCGCCGAGATGATCGATGTCGTGTCCCAGACCGGCGGGCACTTCGGCGCGGGGCTGGGGGTGGTCGAGCTCACCGTGGCCCTGCACCATGTCTACCAGACCCCCGACGACATCCTGATCTGGGACGTGGGCCACCAGGCCTATCCGCACAAGATTCTCACCGGCCGCCGCGACCGCATCCGCACCCTGCGCCAGGGCGGCGGGCTGTCAGGCTTCACCAAGCGCAGCGAGAGCGAGTACGACCCCTTCGGCGCGGCCCACGCGGCCACCTCGATCTCCGCGGCGCTGGGCTTCTGCGCGGCCCGAGACGCCAACGGCAAGGACAACCGGGTGGTGGCGGTGATCGGCGACGGCTCGATGAGCGCCGGCATGGCCTATGAGGCGATGAACAACGCCTGCGAGACCACCGGCCAGCTCACCGTTATCCTCAACGACAACGACATGTCCATCGCGCCCCCCGTGGGCGGGATGAGCGCCTATATGGCCCGGCTGGTGTCGGGCGGCGGCTACCAGTCCCTGCGCCATCTGGGCAAGTCGATGGCGCGGGTTCTGCCCAAGGCGCTGCAGGAGGCCGCCCGCAAGGCCGAAGAATACGCCCGCGGCATGGTCACCGGCGGCACCTTCTTCGAGGAGATGGGCTTCTACTATGTCGGCCCCATCGACGGGCACGACATGGACGCCCTGGTGCCGATCCTGAAGAACGCCCGCGAGATCACCGACCGCCCGGTCCTGGTTCACGTGGTGACCCAGAAGGGCAAGGGCTACGCCCCGGCCGAGAGCGCCGACGACAAGCTGCACGCGGTGGTGAAGTTCGACGTGGTGACCGGCCAGCAGGCCACGTCCGCCCCGGTCGCCCCGCAGTACACAAAGGTCTTCGCCCAGGAACTGATCAAGCACGCCGAGCGCGATCCGAAGATCATCGCCATCAACGCCGCCATGCCCTCGGGTACGGGGCTGGACCTGTTCGGGAAGCGGTTCCCCGAGCGCACCTTCGACGTCGGCATCGCCGAGCAGCACGCGGTGACCTTCGCCGCGGGCCTGGCCGCCGACGGCATGAAGCCGTTCTGCGCCATCTATTCGACCTTCCTGCAGCGCGGCTATGACCAGGTGGTCCACGACGTGGCGATTCAGCGCCTGCCGGTGCGCTTCGCCATGGACCGCGCGGGCCTGGTGGGCGCCGACGGCCCGACCCATGCCGGCTCCTTCGATATCGGCTTCATGGGCGCCCTGCCCGGCATGATCCTGATGGCGCCGTCCGACGAGGCCGAACTGGCCCACGCCGTGGCCACCGCCGTGGCCATCGACGACCGCCCCTCGGCCTTCCGCTATCCGCGCGGAGAGGGCGTGGGCGTGGCCATCCCCGACTTCGCCGCCCCCCTGGAGATCGGCAGGGGCCGTATCGTCCGCGAGGGGACCACGGTGGCCATCCTGTCGCTGGGCACTCGCCTTGCCGAGAGCCTGAAGGCCGCCGACCTGCTGGGCGCGCGGGGCTTCTCGGCCACCGTCGCCGACGCCCGCTTCGCCAAGCCTCTGGATATCGAGCTGCTGCTGCGCCTGGCCCGCGAGCACGAGGCTTTGGTCACGGTGGAGGAGGGCTCGATGGGCGGCTTCGGCGCTTTCGTGCTGCAGGCCCTGGCCGAGCACGGCGCCCTGGATCGCGGATTGAAGGTGCGCACCCTGGTGCTGCCCGACATCTTTCAGGACCACGACAAACCCGAGATCATGTACGCCCAGGCCGGTCTCGACGCGGAGGGTATCGTCCGCGGCGCGCTCAACGCCATGGGCGTAGACAATGTCTCCGCCGCCGGCGCGGGTCGCCGGGCCTAGACCAGCTCCACGCCGAGGATTTCAGCGCATCGAGCCATGCCACTGTCGAAGGTGGCGATTGGCGTCCGGCAACGTGCTGCGATCGCGATGTGCAATGCGTCGGGCGCGCGAAGCGTCAGATCGAAGCGTCTCAGATAGGTCTGAGCCAGCGCGATGTCCGCGGGCGCCGTTTCGACTTTCGTGGCGGACCGCTCCAGCCAGATGTCAAATGTCGCGCAGGCGGCGCGCGCATTCTCGACCGTCAATTCCCGTGTTCGCGTGAGCCGCGCGAGGGTCGACGACAGTTCGGCGCCAGCATAGTCGCTGACCAATACAATGGGTTGCCGCGCGAGGAGGTCTCCCGCCTGCTGCGAGAAGGGATCTTCGGTGAAGAGCGCAACCAGAACGCTAGCGTCTAAGTAGGCGCTCATCGTCCTCATCACGCATGGCCGAGACGAGCTCGCCGGAGTTCATCTGGGAATTGCGCCGCGGCACGCGACGCGCGCTCAGCCAGGCGATGTCTTCCGGGGTGATCTCGCGGCCCGGCGAGACCAGGGCTTTCAGTTCCACCATCGGCTTGCCGTGGCGTGTGATCACCACGGCCTCGCCCTTCAGTGCGCGGTCGATCAGGTCGGACAGGTTATTCTTGGCCTCAACGACGCTGTGCTCGCTCATGACCTAAATATAGCCATCGGATGGCTATTTTGTCGAGCCTATTTGCAGGCGCTGAGGAAGGGCCGGACCTGCCTGAGCGGGACGGGCGGCGCGCTCTTGGTTTCGCCAAGGCCCGTCAGGGTCACGACCCCAGTCTTCTTGAAGGCCGCTATGACCGGCGCGCGGGTCGCGACTTCAGCTGAGAGCAGGGAGCCGCCGTTCAGGTCGTCGGCGCTGGCCTGGCCGCGCAGGGTGGCCGAGGCGAGGCCGGACGCCAGGGTGACGCTGGTGGGCCAGGGCGCAGGGCGGCCGATCTTGTCGACCCAGACGTTGTTTTCCTGACGATCAGCAAGCCTGGCCTCGACCAGGAAGGACGCGGTGACCTGGCCCGTCCCGCGCGGACAGCGCAAGGCCATCACCAGATCATCGGAATTGGGCGCGCCATAGACCAGGGCCACCTCGGGCAGGGTCTTGTCGTTGGCGAGGATCCAGACCCGACCATCCTGGGTCTGGGCCTGGGCGGCGGTGGCGGACAGCAGGAGCAGGGCGAGGGCGAGCTTCATGCGGCCACGCTAGCACCGCAATCGGGCGGCCTCTAGGCGCGGCAGGAGGCGAAGAAGCCGTTGACGGCGCCGCGCTCGGCCCCGCTCACCGGCATGGCGGCCTTGCGGCCTCTGGTGACCACCGACAGGTCGCCGGTCTCCGCGAAGCTCGCCAGGGCGCGGTCGGTGACCGGCGCCTTGGCCTCAACATAGACCGCGCCGTCCCCCATGCCAGGGGTGGCCACCGCGGCGAGGCGGCTGGCGTGGCGCTTGGACGCCAGGTGGATGGCGTCGGAGGGCGCGTCCATCGGGGCGGTCATGGAAACCAGGACCTGACCCGAGCGGGGCTGGCAGGTCATCATGATCAGGACGTTGTCGCTCTGAGGCTGACCATAGGCCAGCTTGGCGCCCTCACCCTCAGCGTGGTTGAGCGACCAGGCCATGCCCGGAAAGCTGCTCTGGCCCTGGTGTGCGCAGGAAGCCAATAGGCAGGAAATGCCCAGTCCGATGATCGCGCGGCGTTTCATGATTGGACGCTCCCCTTCGATAGAGGAA
Organism: Phenylobacterium sp.; assembly: GCF_031425575.1. Lineage (GTDB taxonomy): Bacteria > Pseudomonadota > Alphaproteobacteria > Caulobacterales > Caulobacteraceae > Phenylobacterium. The sequence continues at coordinate 246 of NZ_JANPJP010000366.1, read as the reverse complement.
ACGCCGCCGCCCGGTTAAGGTTTCATAGGCGTCAGAACGGGGTGAAACGCTCCACCAGCGACTGCACCGCGGGCGTTTTCTGTACCCGGCTGATGTCACCGCGCCCGCCATAGCTGATCCGGGCCTCGGCGATCTGGGTGTGCTTGATGGTGTTGGAGGAGGAGATGTCCTCCGGGCGCACAATGCCGGCCACGGTGAGCTGGCGCACCTCGGCGTTGGTGCGCACCTCCTGGGTGCCCTGGATCA
>NZ_JANPJP010000365.1:0-5344 GCF_031425575.1 Phenylobacterium sp. | reverse complement strand
CGGCCGCATCCAACGGGTCATCCACCAGTAGGCGACGCCGGCCGAGGCCGCGCCGGTGAACATGAACCAAAGGGGGGAGGCCGCGCCGATCGGCACGTAGAGGGCCGCGGCAGGGGTGACGGACTCGTTCGGCTTAAACGCGATCATGGAACGTCTCCGGGATTGATTGTGCATTGCAACATAACACCATCACGCGACGCTTTGATGCAAATCAACGTTATGACAGCGTCGAAACCCGGCCCTGACCATTCTGGCCCAGGGTCTGGGCGGTCCAGCGGCACATCTCGTCCATCGACGCGGCGAAGTCCGCAGGCGCGCGGGCTGTCACCAGGGCGCAGCCGTTCATCTTCATGGGATCGTTCAGCGGCCGCATCCGGCACTCCCCCACCAGCAGCGGGCCGATGCCGGTGTCCTGCGCCTCGTTGAGGAAATGGTCGAAAGTCTGCAGATCCTTGATAGGCAGCCAGATCATCACCACCGCGTCGCGATTGCGCCGGCCGATGGCCTTCAGCGTGGCGACGATGCGGGTGTAGTCGTCGGGCCGCTCGAAGGGCGGATCGATGAGGACGAGCACGGCGCCCTTCGGCGGGCAGCGGCTGACAGCGGTGTCATAGCCATCGGCGCAGAGAGTCTCGACACTGGTCCGGCCCTTGAGCGCCATTCGTAACGCCGCGTGCTCCTCGCCGCGCAGCTCGCAGGCGATGTAGCTATCCTTTTTCCGGAGGGTGTCGGCGATCAGGCGCGGCGACCCTGGATACAGCTTGGTCGGCCCGCTGTTGTTCAGCTTGTTCACCGCCGCCCGAAGGGGGCCGAAGGCGGCGGGCAGGTCGGCGGCCTTCATCAGCTGGGCGATGCCGGCCTCCGCCTCCCCCGAACGCTGGGCCTCGGCGCCGGAGAGATCATAGAGACCTCGGCCCGCATGGGTGTCGATCACCGTCAGCGGACCCGGCGCCTTGGTCAGGGTGGCCATCAGGCGCAGGAGGCCGGCGTGCTTGATCAGGTCAGCGAAATTTCCGGCGTGGAAGGCGTGGCGATAGTTCACGGACTTTAGGTCTCCAGGCCGACTTAGGAACTCGCGACCGCGAGCTCACGTTCAGCGGCTGTACGGGCCGTAGATGCCACGTCCCCGTTGTTCTCCAAAGGCGACAGATGGCCAGAGACACCGCAGAGCTTACGCCCCCCGCCCCGGCCGGCCTGACCTATGTCAACGACGACGACGCCGGCGTCACCCGCGTGGCCGGCAAGTTGGGGTTCTCCTACCGCGACGCCGAGGGCCGCCCGGTCACCGACGCCCAGACCCTTGAACGCATCAAGGCCCTGGTGATCCCGCCGGCCTGGACTGACGTCTGGATCTGCCCCTCGGCCCGGGGCCATATCCAGTGCACCGGCCGCGACCAGAAGGGCCGCAAGCAGTACCGCTATCACCCCGGCTGGCGGCAGGACCGCGACCTCATCAAGTATGACCGGGTCATCGCCTTCGGACGCGCCCTGCCCCGCCTGCGCAAACGGGTCGAGACCGACCTCGCCCGCCGGGGACTGCCACGCGAGAAGGTGCTGGCCGCCGTCGTCGCGGTGATGGAGGTCACCCTGATCCGGGTGGGCAACGAGGAGTATGCCCGCACCAACAAGAGCTTTGGCCTGACCACGTTGCGCGACCGCCACGCCAGGATCACCAGCACTGGCGCCGTCTTCCAGTTCCGAGGCAAGAGCGGCAAGGTTCACCAGACCGGCTTCCGCGACCGGCGCCTGGCCCGCATCGTCAAGGCCTGCCAGGAGATCCCCGGCCAGCGCCTGTTCCAGTATCTGGACGACAAGGGCGACCGACACGTCGTCGAGAGCGCCGACGTCAACGGCTACATCCGCGAAGTTCTGGGCGACGACTTCTCGGCCAAGGACTTCCGCACCTGGGCCGGCACCCTGTCGGCGGCGCGCGGTCTCGTCCTGCATCCCCCGGCCGCCAGCGCGACCGAGGCGAAGCGCAACGTCGCCGCCAGCGTGAAGGCCGTGGCCGGCCTGCTGGGAAACACCGCCGCGGTCTGCAAGGGCTCCTACATCCACCCCCTGGTGCTGGAATCCTACGAGCGTGGCGTCCTCCCCCTGAAGAACACCACCTCGACACGCGCCTTTGAGCTCTCCGTCCTGCAGTTCCTGGAAGCAGCCCGGGACTCCGCCGCTTAAGGTTCGAAACGCAGGTACGGCCCGCTAGGCGCCCCCGCGTCACCCCAGCTAAGGTCTCGCCAAAGACCCTGGGAGGGCCAAATGACTTTGGACACCAAGCTGCGCTTCGGCGCCTTCATCGCGCCCTTCCACCCCCTGGACGAGAACCCGACCCTGGCCATCCAGCGCGATCTGGAGCTTGTGCAGCACCTGGACAATCTGGGCTTCGAGGAGGCCTGGATCGGCGAGCACCATTCGGCCGCCTATGAGCTGATCGCCTCGCCCGAGGTGTTCATCGCCGCCGCCGCCGAGCGCACCAAGCACATCAAGCTGGGCACCGGGGTGTCGTCCCTGCCCTATCACCACCCGATGATGCTCGCCGACCGCATCAACCAGCTGGACCACATGACCCGCGGGCGGGTGATGTTCGGCGCAGGCCCCGGCGCGCTGTCCTCCGACGCCTTCATGATGGGCATACCGGTGGCCAAGCAGCGCGACCGCATGGACGAGGCCCTCGACGTGCTGGTTCGGCTGCTGCGCGGCGAGGAGGTCAGCCACGAGAGCGACTGGTTCAGCCTGGTCAACGCCCGCCTGCAGATGACCCCCTATTCCCGGCCGTCGGTGGAGATCGCCGTGGCCAGCCAGGTCTCGCCGACCGGCGCGCGAGCCGCTGGCAAGCATGGGGTAGGCCTGCTCTCCCTGGGCGCCACCACGACGGCGGGGTTCAATGCGCTGGCCGCCAACTGGGGCATCGCCGAGGACATGGCCCAGCTCAACGGAACGACGATGGACCGCAACGCCTGGCGGCTGGTGGGCCAGATGCACATCGCCGAGACCAAGGACAAGGCCGTCGAGCAGGTCCGCTTTGGCCTGGAAAAATGGATCTATTACTTCCGCGAGATCGCCAACCTGCCGATGGTGCCCGAGGACTTCGCCGGCGACCCCGTCGAGGCCTATCTCGCCCTGGGCTCGGCGGTGGTGGGCACACCAGACGAGGCCATCGCCCGTATCGAGCAGCTGCAGGCAGAGAGCGGCGGATTCGGCTGCTACCTGATGATGGCTCACAACTGGGCCAACTGGGAGAACACCCAGCGGTCCTACGAAATGATCGCCCGCTACGTGGTCCCGCACTTCCAGCAGCTCAATGTGAACCGCAAGGCCTCCATGGACTGGGTCCGCGAGAACAAGACCGAGTTCACCAGCCAGACCCGCGCCGCGGTCGGCGCGCGGATCGTCTCCCACATGATGGAGAAGGGCGCCGACAACATCAGCCCTCAGATCGTGGCCTTGATCACCGGCGCGGGAGAGCCGGCCAAGCCATAGCGGCTCACACCACCCGGTAGACGCCGATCCGCACGGCCTTTCCGCCATCGGCGACGCCGATCGTACCCACAAAGATCGACTTGTTCAGCCAGTCGTGGGGCCCCTGCGGCGCGTCGAAGGTGGGGTTGGTGCGGACATAGCGGCCGCCCTCCGGCGTGGGCGCCACCAGGCCCAGGTTGCGCACGGCGATGACCGCACCGTCGGAGGTCTTCAGCGCATAGATCGCCTCGATCACTGTGACGCCGTCGGCCCGCACCGTCTGCCAGTCGGCTCCGCCCGGGATCACCTCGCCCTCGATGCGCGGGCCCTTGAAGGTCCCGCCTGTGATGCCGATGAACCGCCGCTTGCCGAGCGCGGTGTCCCCCATGCGGGTGGCCGCATCGATGGAGACCAAGGCTTCGAAAGCGAATTCGGTGGTCAGATTGTCCATGCGCTCCCTCCTAGCCATGCTGGTGGAACGACGCCAGCCATCCTAGCTTGAGCACAAGAAGGAGCGCCCATGGACCTCGACGCCTATCTGGCCCGCATCGGCTATGCCCCGACACCGCGCCCGGATCTGGAGACCCTGACGGCGATCCACCGCGCCCACCTGCTGGCCATCCCCTACGAGAACCTGGACGTGCAGCTGCAGCGGCCCGGCGACGTCTCCGTGCAACACGCCTTCGACAAGCTGGTGACGCGGCGGCGCGGCGGCTGGTGCTACGAGATGAACGGCCTGCTGGGGTGGGCGCTAGACGAGATCGGTTTCAAGGTCACCCGCATGGCGGGCGCGGTGGGCCGCACCGAGCGCGGCGAGATCAGCCACGGCAACCACCTGGTTCTGCGCGTGGATCTGGACCGGTCCTACATCGCCGACGTCGGGTTCGGCGACGGCGTCCTGGAGCCAGTGGCCCTGGCCGCGGGCCCGATGACGGTCGCGGACTACGACTTCCGCCTGGAGAAGCTCGACGCCGACTGGTGGCGATTTCACAACCACGCCCTGGGCGGCGCGCCCTATTTCGATTTCACCGAGGCGGCGGCCAGCGACATCGCGCTGAACACCACCTGCCAGTGGCTGCGGACCTCGCCGGATTCGATCTTCACCCAGTTCCCCACCGTCCAGCGCCATACCCCGGACGGCCTGGTGATCATCCTGGGCCGCACCCTGCGCCGTGTGCGACCGGGGGAGCGCACCCAGACCCTGATCGAGAGCGCCGACGCCTTTGTCGACATCCTGGCCCGCGAGTTCGGCCTCGACGTGCCGGAGGTGGCCGCCCTGTGGCCCGCGATCTGCGCCAAGCATAAGGAATTGTTCGGCGAGAAAACCGACTAGCGCCGCAGGGAGAAGCCGATCCGGAAGGTCTGCGGCGCGGCGAAGCTCTCGGTCCCGTCGCCGGTCTCGCCCACCTCGATACGGGCGTCGGTGAGGTTCTCGGCCGCCAGATAGACCTCACTGTCGGGGGTCAGCCGCCAAGCCGCCCGGGCGTCCATCCCGACGGAGGCCGCGAGCTTGCGGCTGTTGAGGTCGTCCTCGAACCGCTCGCTCTCGAACCGCAGGTTCGCCGACAGGGTCAGCCGTTCAGACGCGCTCCAGTCGACGCCGGCGGTGACCGTGTACTCCGGCGTCTGGGCCGGGCGTTTGCCGGTGAGCTGGGGTGAGGCGCCGCCGCCATCGACCTCCGCCTTGGTGGCCGAGGCCGCGCCCATCAGGGTCAGTCCGCCAAACGTGCGCGAAATGTCGGCCTCCAGGCCCCAGGCCTCGATCTGGCCGGCGTTGCGCCGCTGGCGCAGCACCCCACCCGCGGGGATGAAGCCCGCCACCGGATAGGCCATTCCGCCTGGCCCCACGGTGACATTGGTGATCGGATCGTCGAGGCGGTTGTAG
>NZ_JANPJP010000364.1:0-35983 GCF_031425575.1 Phenylobacterium sp. | reverse complement strand
CCCATGCCGCCGCCGATCAGGGCGCCGGCCGTGCCGCGCTGGTTGGCGTCGCGGCGGCAGGGGTCGTAGTCATAGCTGCCCGAGGCGCGCGGCGCGTAGCCGTTTGACCCTTGCGCAAAGGCCGGCCCGGCGGCGCAGATGGCAAGGACGCCGGCGGCCGCGATCCTGGCGATCGCCCGATTGGAGATGGAAGGGCGCGTGGACATTGGGTATCCCTCTGATCAAGGCTCTGCGCCGACCTTACGGCAGCGCTTGGGGCGAAGATGCGGCGGCCAACCTGAACGGCCGCTAAGAAAGTCGTTCATGTTCGTTGATGATGGATTGTGCGGGGCCTTTGGCGGGGCGCGCCGATGAAGCCGCCGCATCGCCGGGCGAAGGGGCGGCCGCAGGCCGGATCTTCGTCTGGGCCGCCGTCCCGGCCTCCAGCCCGGCCGCTGACCGGGCCGCCCGTGGAACTGACGATCGACGCGATCGGCGGGGAGGGCGATGGCGTGGCGGCCGGCTCCATCTTCGTGCCTTTCACCCTGCCCGGCGAGCGGGTCAGCGCGCGGGTCGGCAGCGGGCGGGCTGAGCTGGTCGAGGTGCTGGCCCCGAGCGCCGAGCGCGTGACGCCCCCGTGTCCGCACTTCGGCATCTGCGGCGGTTGCGCGCTGCAACACTGGGAGCACGCGGCGTACCTGGCCTGGAAGGTCGAGCGGATGGTCGGCACCCTGGCGCGCGAGCGGATCGAGACGGAGGTCCTGGCCCCGTTCGCTGCCGGCCCCGGCACCCGGCGGCGCGTGACCCTGCATGCCCGTCGCGGCGACCGGGATGGGGCGCGGCTGGGCTACAAGCCCCGCGGGTCGTGGGACCTGGTCGAGATCGACGTCTGCCCGATCGCGGAGCCGGCGATCCAGGCCTCGATACCCGCCTTGAAGCGGCTGGCGGCGCGGTTGTTCGAGCACCCGAAGTCGGCGCCCTCGCTGCATGTCACCTTGACGGACGCCGGCCTGGACATCGACATCACCGGGGTCGAGGCGCGCAGCGGCGGGCTGTCGGCGGACGCGCGGATGCAATTGGCGGAGCGCGCGGCCGAGGCGGACTTCGCCCGGGTCACCCTGAACGGCGAGGCTGCCTACATGTCGCGCCAGCCGACCGTGCGGCTGGGGCCGGCCCGCGTCGCTTTGCCGCCGGGCGCCTTCCTGCAGGCCACGGCCGGGGCCGAAGCCGCCATGACCGCTTTCGTGGCGGCGGAGGCGGCGGGCGCCAGCCGGATCGCGGACCTCTATTGCGGCGTCGGCACCTTCACCTTCGCCCTGGCCACGGTGGCTCCGGTCCATGCCGCCGACTTCGGCACAGGCGTCGTGGTGGCCCTGAGCGCGGCCCTCGCCACCGCGCCGGGCCTGAAAGGCGTGAGCGTCGAGGATCGCGACCTGGTGCGGCGACCCTTGCTGGCCCACGACCTGCGCCACACCGACACGGTCGTCTTCGACCCGCCGCGCGCGGGCGCCGCCGAGCAGGTCGCCGAGATCGGCCGCTCGGGCGCCGGCCGGGTGATCGGCGTCTCCTGCAACCCGGCCACCTTCGCCCGGGACGCGCGCACGCTCATCGACGCCGGGTTCGCGCTGGAGCGCGTGTTGCCCGTCGACCAGTTCCTGTGGTCGCCGCACGTGGAGCTTGTGGGGGTCTTCAAACGTTAAGCGATTGTCGGCGAAACCGGCCGACGACGTGATAGATGCTGATGCGGCGGCGGCATCGCCTGCGCGCCGCGACCCCTGAAGGATCACCGCCATGGCCAAGGGCCAGAAAAAGTCGAACAAAGAGGCGCGCAAACCGAAGCAGGCGCCGCCCAAGGCGCCCGTCGTCATCTCCGCCCTGAAGTCTTCAGCAAAGCCGAACTCATGAAAACCTATGGCTCGACCTACCAGCCGCGCGTCCAGGGCGGCTTGCGCGATTCCCGCTCGACCGGCGCCCCGTCGCCCACGCCCCGTGCGCCGATGCTGAACGACCGCCGCAGCACGCGATAGCTGAACCGAGAGTGGGGCGCGCCCCGGCGACGCGCGCCTTGGGTTCGGCTAGGGTCGGGTCACCTCCAACACGCCTGATTCCATGACCGACGAGACCACCACGCCGCCACCCGCGGGTTCGGGCGGGGGCGACCGCATCATCGACGAGCCGCTGCAGGAGGCGCTGAGCCGGCGCTACCTGGCCTATGCGCTCAGCGTCATCACCGACCGCGCCCTGCCGGACGTGCGCGATGGGCTCAAGCCCGTGCAGCGGCGCGTGCTCTACGCGATGCGCGAGATGCGGCTGAACCCCGACTCGGCGGCGCGCAAGTGCGCCAAGGTCGTGGGCGAGGTGATGGGCGGCTATCACCCGCACGGCGACCAGTCGATCTATGACACCCTGGTGCGCATGGCCCAGCACTTCGCCCAGCGCTATCCGCTGGTCGACGGCCAGGGCAATTTCGGCAACATCGACGGCGATAACGCCGCGGCCATGCGCTACACCGAGGCCAAGCTGACGGTGGCGGCGACCCTGCTGCTGGACGGGATCGACGAGGACGCGGTCGATTTCCGGCCCACCTACGACGGCTCGGACACCGAGCCGGTGGTGCTGCCCTCGGGCTTTCCCAACCTGCTGGCCAACGGCTCGACCGGGATCGCGGTGGGCATGGCGACGTCAATCCCACCGCACAACGCCGGCGAGCTGATCGACGCCTGCCTGCTGCTGCTGGACCAGCCCGACGCCTCGACCGAGGCGCTGATGACCCATGTGCAGGGGCCGGATTTCCCCACTGGCGGGGTGATCGTCGAGCCGCGCGGCAACCTGGCCGAGGTCTATGCGACGGGGCGGGGCGGGGTGCGGGTGCGCGCCCGCTGGACCCGCGAGGACCTAGGCAAGGGGACCTACCAGATCGTCGTCACTGAGATCCCTTATCAGGTGAAGAAGGCGGACCTGGTCGAGCGGCTGGCCGAGCTGATCGACGCCAAGAAGGCGCCGCTGCTGGGCGACGTGCGCGACGAGAGCGCCGAAGATGTGCGCTTGGTGCTGGAGCCCAAGAGCCGCAACGTCGAGCCCGAGGTGCTGATGGAGAGCCTGTTCAAGCTCTCCGACCTGGAGACCCGGTTCAGCGTCAACATGAACGTGCTGGATGCGCGCGGCACGCCGGGCGTGATGAGCCTGAAGCAGGTGCTGCGCGCCTTCCTGGATCACCGCCGTCAGGTGCTGGTGCGGCGCGCGCGGCACCGGTTGGCCAAGATCGAGGCCCGGCTGCACATCCTCGACGGGCTGATGATCGCCTACCTCAACCTGGACGAGGTGATCCGCATCGTCCGGTACGAGGAGGAACCCAAGGCGCGGCTGATCGAGACCTTCAGCCTCTCGGACCTGCAGGCCGACGCGATCCTCAACACCCGCCTGCGCCAGCTCGCCCGGCTGGAGGAGATGGAGATCCGCCGCGAGCACGCCGAGCTGGCCGAGGAGCGCGACGGGATCGTCGGCATGCTGGCCTCGGACGTGGCGCAATGGAAGCTCGTGGCCGCGGGCCTGCGCCAGGTGCGGGCTGCGTTGGGCGACGACCTGAACCGCCGCCGCTCGGCCTTTGCCGACGCGCCGGAGATCGACACCGAAGCGGCGCTGGAGGCCATGATCGTGCGCGAGCCGATCACGGTCATCCTCTCCGAGCGGGGCTGGATCCGGGCAGCGCGGGGGCGGCTGGAGGACCCCTCGGAGCTGAAGTTCAAGGAGGGCGACAAGCTCCAGTTCCTGGTGCCGGCCGAGACCACGGACAAGCTGCTGATCTTCGCCAGCGACGGGCGGTTCTTCACCCTGGCCTGCGACAAGCTGCCGGGCGCGCGGGGGCATGGCGAGCCGCTGCGACTGATGATCGACCTGGACGACAAGGTGGGGCTGGTCGACGTGTTCGTGCACCGGCCGGGCGCGCGCCGGGTGCTGGCCAGCAAGGACGGCTATGGCTTCATCCTGCCCGAGGCCGAGGCGGTGGCGTTCCGCCGGGCCGGCAAGCAGGTGCTGAACGGGACGGCCCTGGCCTGCCTGGCCCTGGGCGAGGCGGACCACCTGGCGGTGATGGGCGACAACGGCAAGCTGCTGGTCTTTCCGGTCACCGACCTGCCGGAGATGCCGCGCGGCAAGGGCGTGAAGCTGCAGAGCTACCGCGAGGGCGGCCTGCGCGACGCGGCGGTCTTCGGCGGCGCAGAGGGCATGACGACGGTCGACGGCTCAGGCCGCACGCGGACCTGGGCCGAGTGGCGCGACTGGCTGGGCAAGCGCGCGAGTGCGGGGAAACTGGCGCCGAAGGGGTGGCCGACGAACAAGCGGTTCAGGCCGAGGTAGGGGGCGGGCCGGGCTTAGCCCATGCTCAAGCTTTTTTTCCCGGGGGCGGCCCCTAAAGCCTTTTCGCGCGTTTGGTCATCGGACGGACTTCACGTCAGGACCCAAAAATATGCGCAAGACCTTCACCCTCACGGCCCTTGCGGCCCTCGTCGCCCTCCCGCTGATTGCCGGCCCGACGGACGCCGACGCCTCGTGTCGGAGCCGCAAGCTCAACGGAACGGTCATCGGCGGCCTGGGCGGCGCCCTGCTGGGCGGGGCGGTCACCCACGGCTCCACCGGTCCGATCGTCGGCGGCCTTGGCGGCGCGGTGGTCGGCCATGAAATCGGCCGTAGCGGTTGCGGGCGTCAAAACCGCGGCTACGCCCAGAACACGAGAAGCCGGTACGCGGCGGCGCCTGCGCCGGCGCGCGCCGTTCGCAAGGTCTATTATGACCAGTACGGCAACCCGGTGGCGTCGGCCCCGGTGGAGTATCGGCGCTGATGCGGGCTCAACTGACCGGGCTGTGCCTGGCTGCGCTTGCGCTGAGCGCCTGCAGCGGTCAGCCGCGGGCGATGGCGGCGAACGGGAACATCTGCGTCGACTTCAAACTGCCCAAGGCGGCGGCCCTGCCGGGCGTATCCGCCGACGCGGCGGCGGTTGACGACTGCGTGCGCCGCTGGGCCTACAGCCTCGCGCCCTCGCGGGACGACGCAGAAACCGTCGCGGACGCCGCGTCGGCGGCCTGCAACACCCAGCTCGCGCGTTGGAACCAGCAGACTCTGACCCAGCCCGGCGCGGAAGACCCCTCGGCCAGCCTGATCACCGGCGAGCCGACCACAGCGCTTGCCGAGCACAACACCTTCAGCCGCACTCGGGCCCTGTTTTATGTGGTCCAGGCCCGCGCCGGGGCTTGCCGCCCGCCGCCCGCCAAGAACGGTGAGCCCGAAGGGATCACCTGACGACGAAGACAGGCGCGCGCGCCGGCTGCCATCCAGATCGGCCGACCATGGCGCGCGCGCCTCCCGCTTAACGTCTCAGAGCACCCCCAGCATCTCGGCGACCAGGGGGTGGCAGACGATGTCGCGGTCCTGGAGGCGGACGACGGCGATGTTGCCGACGGCTTCCAGGCGGTCGGCGACGGGGCCCAGGCCAGAGAGTTCGGGCAACAGGTCGGACTGGTTCGGGTCGCCCGTGACCACCATGGTCGAGTGCCAGCCCAGACGCGTGAGCAGCATCTTGAGCTGGCCGTAGGTGCAGTTCTGGGCCTCGTCGATCACCACGAAGGCGTTGTTGAGGGTTCGGCCACGCATGAACCCGACTGGGGCGATCTCGATGGCCCCCTCGGTCATGAGGGCCCGGACCCGCTTCATCGAGAGCCGGTCGGATAAGGCGTCATAGAGCGGTCGCAGATAGGGGGCGAGCTTGTCCTCCATCTCGCCGGGCAGGAAGCCCAGAGACTCGCCGGCCTCGACGGCGGGGCGGGAGAGCACAATGCGGCCGACCTTGCCGGCCTCCAGGGCCTCCACCGCCTTGGCGATGGCGAGGTAGGTCTTGCCCGTGCCTGCCGGACCCAGCGCCATCACCAGGTTTTTGGCGTCGATGGCGGCGATCAGTTCGTCCTGACCCGGCGACTTGGACTTGATGGTCTTCAGATACCCCTGCTCACGGTCATCATTGTGATGGGCCAGCGGCGACCAGGCCCGTTCTACGGGGAGACGGCGAACCTTGCCGTCATCCTGGAATTGGCCGGCGTCGAAGGCGCCTTCGCGCACTTGTCGCTTCAGGGCTCGCTTGGTCATCAAAGCCTCCGTAAGAGCATGAAAAAAGGGCGTATCCGCAGTGGATCGCCCTTCGAGGTCGACTGGTGATGTGAGACAGACCGGCGTCGTGCGCAGCCCGGTGGACCGCTTTCGCTTCGCAATGCTGGCGGATGAGCCCGCCGAAGCCACAAACGCGACACCCTCGTCTCCGTCATGCGGGACGCCAGGACCGAAAACCGGCCCCAGCCGGTTCGGGAAGGCTATCGCCCCCTCGAATCGCCCGACTAAGATGATCCTAACGGGGTTAACCGCGGATTAAGCAAAGGATCCGTGACAATAATGAGGGTGCGACAATGAGTGTCTATAACTTGGGCGATGTGGCCCCGGAGCTTCCGGGGGCGGACGAATACTGGATAGCCCCCAACGCGGCGGTGATGGGGAATGTGATTCTCAAGAAAAACGCCTCGGTGTGGTTCGGTGCGACCATTCGTGGCGACAACGACCCGATCATCATCGGCGAGAACTCAAACGTGCAGGATGGTTCGGTTTTGCACACCGACACCGGCTCGCCCCTGACCATCGGGGCCAATGTCACGGTGGGGCACATGGTGATGCTGCACGGCTGCAGCATCGGCGATAACTCCCTGGTGGGTATCGGCTCGATCATCCTCAACGGGGCGAAGATCGGAAAGAACTGCCTGATCGGCGCCAATGTGCTGATCACCGAGGGCAAGGAGATCCCTGACAACTCCCTGGTCATGGGCGCTCCGGGCAAGGTGGTCCGCGAGATCTCGGAGGGCCAGGCGCGCATGCTGGCGGGTGGGGCCATGCACTACGTCGCCAACTGGCAGCGCTATAAGAGAGAGTTGAGGGCGGCGGTTTAGGCCGCCCTCTCGCCCCTAGCCCTGGATCGGGCGCAGGATGATCTCGACACGGCGGTTCTCGGCGCGCCCTTCGGGCGTACCGTTAGAAGCGATCGGCCGGCTCTCGCCTTCGCCGGCCACGAAGATGCGCGCTGGCAGAACCCGGCCGGCGCCGACCAGATAGTTGGCCACCGAACTGGCGCGGCGCTCCGACAGGGCCTGGTTGTAGTCATCGGCCCCGCTGGAATCGGCGTGGCCCACAATATCGATTGTGGTCTGGGGGTAGGCGTTCAGCGTGCGGGCGACGTCAGCGAGCACGGGCTGGAAGCGAGGCTGGACATCAGACTGGTCGACGGCAAAGGTCACGTCGCTCGGCATGATCAGCACGATGTCGTCGCCCTGGCGACGAATCTGCACGCCGGAGCCCTCCAGAGAACGGCGGAAATCGGCCTGCTGCCGATCCATGTAGTTGCCGACCGCGCCCCCGGCCAGCGCGCCGATGCCGGCCCCGATCAGGGCGTTCTTGCGGCCCTGCTCACCGCTGTTGGTGTTGGTCAGGTAGCCAAGCGCCGCGCCGCCGAGCGCGCCGGCCAGGGCGCCGGTCCCGGTATTGTTGCGCACCTGCATGCCCGTATAGGGGTCGGTGGTGGTGCAGGCGGTGAGGGCCGCCGCGCCAGCGAGCATGGCGAGAGCTGCGGTGAACTTGGACATGGGGATCTCCTGGGGCTTGGGAATATGCCCCCGGAAACGCCCGCCCACGGTCAAGGTTCCGGCGGCTCAGATCTTCAGCACGTGCTTGGCCATGATGTTTCGTTGCACTTCGTCCGAGCCGCCCGCGATGCTGGCGGCGCGGCCTTCCAGATATCGCACCGTTTCCCGGCGCGCCCAGCTGGGTCCCAGCGGCTCGGCCGGCCCGTCGGTCTCCGGAAACCAGGGCGCGGCATAGGGTCCGGCGCACTCCACATACAGCTCGGTGAGCCGCTGCACGATCTCCGTGCCTTTCAGTTTCAGCATGGAGGACTGTGCGCCCGGCGCTGAGCCCGCGGCGACCTCCCACAGGGTTCGCAACTCGGTCATCTCCAGCGCGCGCAGCTCGATCTCAACTGCGCTCAGCCGGCTCGCGAAGCCGGAGTCCTCGATCAACCGGCCGCCCGCCGATCCGGAAAGTTCAGTCGACGCCGCCACACGGATGCCTCGCAGCAGGTTGAGCGAGAGCGACACGAAGGCCTGGCCAGTGCGTTCGTGGGTGAGCAGGCCCTTGGCATAGGTCCAGCCCTGGCCCTCCAGGCCGATGCGGTTCTCCACCGGGACGCGGACACCGTCGAAGGTCACCCGGTTAAAGGCGTGGCGGCCGTCGATGGAGATGATCGGCGTCACCTCCACGCCGGGCGTGCACATGTCGATGAGCAGGAAGGTGATCCCCGCCTGGGGCTTGGTCTCGGTCGCCGTTCGGGTCAGGCAAAACATCCAGTCGGCGGTGTGGGCCCCGCTCGTCCACACCTTCTCGCCGTCCACGACATAGACCTCGCCCTCCCGCACCGCCCGCGTGCGCAGGGCGGCCAGATCAGATCCGGCGCCCGGTTCGGAGTAGCCCTGGCACCACCGGGTCCGGTCAGCGATGATATCGGGCAGGAAGCGCGCCTGCTGCTCGGGACTGCCGTAGGCGAACAGCACGGGCGCCAGCATGCCCGGCCCCATGCCGCCGACCTGGCCCGGGAGCCCCGCCGCGGCGGTCTCCCGCTCCCAGATGAAGTTCATGGCCGGTGTCCACCCGGGGCCGCCAAAGGCGACCGGAAACCTGTTCACGGCCCAGCCCTTGGCCAGCAAGGCGGCGTGCCATCGGGCCTCGTCGGTGCGGGAGCCATCGAACTGATCACCTTGCGGAAACACCTCGGCGATCAAGTCCCGCACCGCCTGCCGGAAGGCGACGTCCTCTCCGGAGAAGTCGAGGTTCATGAGGGATCCGGCTTGTTATTATAAGGGGCGTGGAATAGTAGTTTGGTTCACGAGACTTGGTCAACCGACAGCGAGGCCCGATGTCCGAAGTCCCCTTCACGACGAGCCGTCAGGCTGGCGTCACGGCCGGACCGGTGCGCCGACCTGACAATTTCTCCAAGCATGCCAAGGGCTCGATCCACGACAACGCCACGGCTCAGAGATTGGGGTTCAAAGGCGGCACGGTGGCCGGGAACATCCATTTCGAGCAGTTTCCGCCGCTGATGGCGGAGCTGTTCGGCCGAACCTGGTTTCAGACCGGCAACCTGTCCCTCTATTTCCTGACGCCCACCACGGACGGCGAGCCCGTCCAGGTTTTCGCCCGCGATCCGGTCGTGAGGCCAGAGGGCGGGTTGCGGGCGGAGGTGTGGATGGAGGATGCCGAAGGTCGGCGTGTCTGCGAGGGCACCGCCGCGTCCGGGCCGCCAGACCTGGGCTCGGCCTTGCGCCAGCGGCTGCGGGACGTTCGCCCGCCCGAAGACCTCCGGATCCTGCAGGCCTCCAAGGTCGGAGACGCCTGTCGCGACATTTCGGCTCGTCTGGAGCTGTCGCGAAACGACAACCGCCTGGAATTCATCACCGAGGCTCTGCCGGAATATCTCGACGCCTCGGTGTGGGGCGAGCGGGTCGCGCCGCCTGCCATCGCCATCGACGCTATGCGGGAGGTGGAGACGCCGCTGTTCAGGCCGCAGGCTGGCTTTGTGGGCATGTTCGGCGCCATCGAAGTGCAGTGGCTCGACGGGCCGGTCTTCATGGAGCGCGACTATCTGGCCGACGGGACCATACTCGCCCTCTCGGAATCGCCAAAGACCGAGGTGGCCTGGTACGAAAGCACCCTTAGGGACGCAAAGGACGGTCGCGAGGTGTCGCGGATGATCCTCATGACCCGCGTGCTCAAAGGCTCCTCGCCTCTCTGGACCTGACGCGTGGCCGCGGGCATGGGGCAGCGATGAGCCCGCGCACCCGCACTCGGCTGGCCCCCGCCGCCCGCCGCGATCAGATTCTGGACGTGGCCGCGCGACTGATCGTGGAGGAAGGCCTGCAGGCCGCCACCATGGAACAGCTGGCCAGGTCGGCGGGGATCAGCAAGGCCTTGGTCTATAACTATTTCGCCACGCGAGACGTGCTGTTGGGCGCCCTGCTGCAGCGAGAGCAGGCTGAACTTGGCGCGCGCGGCATGGGCGCGGCCTTACAGGCCGGGTCCTTTCCCGAGCTGATCGCCCAGACAACACGCCTCTACCTCGAGCATGTCCGAGACCGAGGACCGCTGATCGCCGCGCTGCTTGGCGACCCGGCGACCGCGGCCCTGATGGAGGCCGAGAGCCGTGTCAGCCGCGACCAGACGGTTCGCTATTTCGTGAGGGCCACACGCCGCGCCTATGGGCTGCCCTTACCCCGGGCCATTGCGGCGGTGGACCTGTTGATGGCGGTCACCGACCGGGCCGGTCGGCTGGTCGCCCAGGGCGACCTCGACCTCCCGACCGCCGTGGACATGTGCCTGAATATCGCCCTGGGCGGTCTCGAGAAACTGGCGCGTCAGCCTAGCGACTGCGCGTAGAGCGACAGCAGGGCGGCCAAGGCGCGCTCAGCCTGGGCCGGGTGGTAGACGGCGTTGTCCCTTACGCACCAGCCGTGCTGGGCGGGATAGACCTCGACGACGGCCTTGGTCTTGGCGGCCGCGAAGGCCGCCTTCAGCTTGTCCTTGGCGTCCGGCTGCTTGGCGTCGTCATTCTCGGCGATGGCCACCAGGAAGCCGGCCTTGGCCTGGCCGACCTGCAGGTGCACGCTGTCGGGCTTGTCGGTCACCAGGCCCCCGCCGTGGAAGGAGCCTGCCGCGCCCACCCGGTCCGGATGGTTGATAGCGCCGAGGAAGGTGTAGAGGCCGCCCATGCAGTAGCCCTGGGTGCCGATCTTCTTGCGGGTGTTCACCTGGGTCTGCTTGTCCAGCCAGCCGACGTAGGCGGCGGTGTCGCGGGCCTTGGCGTCGGGTGTCAGCGGGGCGGTCAGCTCACCCAGCTTGGCCCGGTCGGTGGGGTTTGAGAACTCGAAGGGTCCGGTGATCACCGGCGCCTTGCGGGCGCGGTAGAACGGATTGGGCACGACCACGGCGTAGCCCTCGGCGGCCATCCGCCTGCCCATGTCGCGGAAGGCGGGTCGCAGCCCGAGGATGTCGGTGAAGATCACCACGCCGGGCCACTTGCCCTTGCCGGCCGGGTGGAAGAAGGCGGCGTCGCAGGTTCCGTCGGCGGTGGTGATGGTCACATCGGTCTCGACGACCTCGGCGGCCAGCGCCTGTCCGGCAAGCGCCACACCGGTGGCCATGGTGACGGTGGCGAAGCCGCGGCGGGTCAGGCGCGAATCGCGATTGACGCTGGCGGGATTGGTTTCGTCATCCATGGGGAGCCTCACCTGATGGGGGCGCTCGTCAATGGCGCCTATGACCGCCAGGATAACTCAGACGCCAAGCCGCGCCTGTGTCAGGCGAGAAACTTGTGCAGGAAGTTTCCGCCCATCTGCAGGCCCTCCATGTCGATGCTGTGGCCCAGGCCTGGAGAGACGTGTCCGCCGACCTCAAAGCCGAGTTTCTGCAGGGTCGCTCCGGCATGATGCAGGGCGGCCACCGGCACCATCGGATCGGCGTCGCCATGCACCAGCAGGACCGGCGGCTTGACCTTGGCGGAATCCAGGCCGGCCTCGTCCACCAGCATGCCGGAATAGCCGAGGATACACGCGACCTGCGGCGAGCGGCGCAGACCGACCTGCAGGGCCATCATGGTCCCCTGGCTGAACCCCACCAACGCCAGCCGGTCCTCGCCGAGCCCATACTTGGCCAGCTGGTGGTCGATGAAGGCGTTAAGCACCGGCGCGGCTTCTCGCGCCCCGTTGATGCGCGCCTGCGCATCCATGTTGGTGATCGGCCACCACTGATAGGCGTCGAACATGCCCGGCAAGACCTGGGGGGCGTTGGGGGAAATGAACAGGGTGTCGGGGAAGGCGTGCTGCCAGTGCGGGACCAGACCGATCAGGTCGGCGCCGTTTGACCCGTAGCCGTGCAGAAGGATCACGAGGCTTTTCGGTGCGCCGCCGGAAGCGGGCGGCTGGATGGGGCCGTCGAGGGTCGGAAGCGTGCTCATGCCTTTTGGTGGGCGAGGTCGCCCGTCCGGTCAAGCGGCCTGGGCCCGCCGAGTGTGCTTGACGGACGCAGCGGCGCCCGGCCAGCGTTCTCCCAACGAAAGAATGGGAGGACACCCGATGGCCTATGAATTCATCTCCGTGGAGCGCGAAGGCCCGGTCACGGTCTTCACCCTCAACCGCCCAGAGGTCATGAACGCGGTGCATTCGCCGATGCACTTCGAGATGGACAAGGCTTTCAACGCCTTCAACGCCGATCCCGAGCAGTGGGTCGGCATCATCACCGGGGCCGGCGAGCGCGCCTTCTCGGCCGGCAACGACCTCAAGAACCAGGCCACCGGCGGCTCCATGGCCATGCCGCCCAGCGGCTTTGCCGGGCTGGCCCAGCGTTTCGACCTCAACAAGCCGCTGATCGCCGCGGTGAACGGCGTGGCCATGGGCGGCGGTTTCGAGATCGCGCTCGCCTGCGACATCATCGTGGCCTCCGACAACGCGGTCTTCGCCCTGCCGGAGCCTCGAGTCGGCCTGGCCGCCCTGGCCGGCGGCCTGCACCGTCTGCCGCGCGCCATCGGGACCAAGCGGGCCATGGGCATGATCCTCACCGGCCGCCGGGTTTCCGCCGCCGAGGGCCGCGACCTGGGTTTCGTCAACGAGGTCAGCACCCCTGCCGACCTGATGGCGACGGCGCGCCGCTGGGCCGGCCAGATCGCCGAGCTGTCGCCCATGTCGATCCGGGCGTCGAAGGAGGCGGTCTATCGCGGCCTGGACGAGCCGAGCCTGGAAGGCGCTATCGCCGGCCAGAACCGCTACCCCGCCATCTCGGCCCTGTTCCGCTCCGAGGACTTCGTGGAAGGGCCCATGGCCTTCGCCCAGAAGCGTACGCCGAACTGGAAGGGGAAGTAGGTAGCTGACAGACCCTGTCAGCAAGTGGCGGTAAGGCGAAGCTCCAGCTTGAGGAGCTTGCATGCCTACCGCCGCCCAGACCTCCCGCCACGCCTTCGATTTCAATCATGGGGACTGGATCGTCACCAATCGCCGCCTGAAGGGGCGGGGAGTCGGCTCCACCGACTGGGACGTGTTCGAGGTGCGCCAGCGCTCGGACCTGCGGCTCGGCGGCATGTGCAGCCTCGATGAGATCGACTTCGCCGCACAGGGCTTCAAGGGCATGACCTTCCGCCTCTACAGTCCAGAGCGCGACGAGTGGACCATCTGGTGGATCACCGACCGTGACGGGGTGATGCAGCCGCCGGTGACGGGCCGCTTTGAGGGGACGCGCGGGACCTTCCGCGGCGAGGACATGGACGGCGACCGCCCCGTCCAGGTGGTGTTCGACTGGCAGACCGCCAATCCCGACACGCCGCGCTGGAGCCAGGCCTTTTCCTATGACGGCGGGAAGACCTGGGAAACCAATTGGATCATGGAGTTCCGCCGTCCGTGACGCCGGCGTCAACTTTATCCAGGGTGACGCTGCGTCCGGTCTTGTGCCGGGCGCCGAGGCCAGTAAGGGTGACCCCAACACCTAGGGGAGGGCCGCTGTCATGGACCGCTACGACTACATCATCATCGGCGCCGGCTCGGCCGGCTGCGTCCTGGCCAACCGCCTGACCGAAGACCCGACCGTGAAGGTCCTGCTGCTGGAAGCCGGGACCAAGGACAATCACCTGATGGTGCGGATGCCGGCCGGCGTCGGCGGCCTGATCGGGAACAAGGGCACCTACAACTGGGGCTTCTGGACCGAGGAAGAGCCCCACCTCAACAACCGCAAGCTCTGGTGGCCGCGGGGCAAGGGCTGGGGCGGCTCCAGCTCCATCAACGGCATGATCTACATCCGCGGCCATGCGCGCGACTATGACCAGTGGCGCCAGATGGGCCTGCAGGGCTGGTCCTACAAGGACGTGCTGCCCTACTTCAAGCGCTCGGAAAGCCTGGAGGGCGGCGGCGACCAGTGGCACGGCGGCGACGGTCCGCTGGCGGTCACCAAGGCCTCGGACCCCAATCCGATCTACAAGGCGACCATCGAGGCTGGGCGGCAGGCCGGGCACAAGGTCACCAGCGATTTCAACGGTTTCCAGCAGGAAGGTTGGGGGCCATATCAGCTGACCATCAAGGGCGGGGAGCGCTGGAGCGCGGCCAAGGGCTACCTGCACCCGGTCCTCACTCGCGCCAACCTCACCTGCCTCACCGGCGCGCGGACCACCCGGATCATCATCGAGAACGGCCGCGCGACCGGCGTGGAGTTCCTCGACGACAAGCAGGTCAAGCAAGAGGTCCACGCCGACCGCGAGGTGCTGCTCAGCGCCGGCGCCGTCCAGTCGCCCCACATCCTGCAGCTTTCGGGGATCGGCGACCCTGAGGAATTGACGAAGCACGGCATCCCCGTGGTCCATGCGCTGAAGGGCGTCGGCGCCAACCTGCAGGACCACCTCGATGTGACCCTGTCCTGGGAGTGCCCGCTGCCCATCACTGTCTTCTCGGCGCGCAAGGGCATCAAGACCGCCCTGATCGGCATCAACTACCTGCTGTTCAAGAAGGGACTTGGCTCCAAGCAGATGCTGGAATCCGGCGCCTTCCTGAAATCGCGCCCCGACCTCGACCGCCCCGACCTGCAGGTGCACTGCGTGCTGGCCGTCATGCAGAACCATGGCAAGACCCAGGTGGCCAAGGACGGCTTCACCTTTCACGTCTGCCAGCTGCGGCCCGAGAGCCGGGGCCGGGTGGGGTTGAACTCCGCCAACCCGCTGGACGATCCGGCCATCTTCGCCAACTACCTGAACACCGAGGAAGACCGCCGCGCCCTTCGCGAAGGCGTGAAGATGATGCGGGAGGTCGCTCGCCAGCCGGCCCTCGACAAGTACCGCTCCACGGAGTTGTTCCCCGGCGAACAGGTCCAGACCGACGAGCAGATCGACGCCTGGATCAAGGAGGTCGCCGAGACCATCTACCACCCGGTCGGCACCTGCCGCATGGGGGCGGCGGACGACGAGATGGCGGTGGTGGACGGCGAACTGAAGGTGCGCGGCATCGCGGGCCTCCGGGTCATTGACGCCTCGGTCATGCCGACCCTGGTGGGGGGCAACACCAACGCGCCCACCATCATGATCGCTGAAAAGGCGGCCGACATGATCCGTGGCAAGCAGGCATTGCCGGCAGACGACGCCCCGGTCTACGAGGACGGCCAGCAGGCGGCCTGACCTTACAAGGTTCTCCCCTGCCTGACCGTTGGTGGGCGTGGATGGAGGACTCGAGGTTTCGCGATCGGGACCGGCTGTCGCCCCCGAACCGAGAGCCCGCACGGGGTTGAGAGCTTGACCGAGCCCCCGCGATGATGACGCCGGCCGACATACGCCGATAGTTGGGCGTCCATGACGGACCGATCGGGCGGTCGGTGGGGAGCCAGGACGCCGATGATCTGATCGCCGATCTGGGCGAAGCGCCGGGGTAGACAAAACGACCGGTCGTGCTAAAAAGTGCCCATGGGAAAAGGCGCGACCACACGTGAGGCGATCGTCAGTCTAGCCTTGGACCGGGCGGTTCAGGTGGGGCTGTCGGGTCTGTCGCTGGGGCCGCTGGCCGAGGACCTTAACCTGTCGAAGAGCGGCCTGTTCGCGCACTTTAAATCCAAGGAAACCCTGCAGTTAGCCGTGCTGCAGGAGGCCATCGACCGGTTCACCGACCGAGTGGTCGAGCCGGGCTTGAAGACCCCGCGGGGGCGGGCGCGGATGGAGGTGCTGATGCACCGCTGGTTCGACTGGGTGGAGGGGGAGCCAGGCATGCGCGGCTGCCTGTTCTCGGTCGCCGCCCAGGAATATGACGACCGCCCCGGCGCCATCCGCGACCTGCTGGTGGGGTCCCAGCTCCGGTGGCAGGAGACCCTTGCACGAGTTGCGACCGACCTGCCCAGGGGAGGCCCGATGCCGGCCGACATGTGCCAACAAGTGGCCTTCGAGGTGACGGGGAGTCTTCTCTCGTTCCAGCAGCAGACCAAGCTGTTCAAGGCGCCCAATGCGCGCGCCCGCGCCGAGGAGGCGGTGGCCCGCATTCTGGATGACGCGGAGACGACGGTCTGAGCCATCTCTGGTTTTGAGCACAAAATAGCACGAACGATCGTGCATTGATGGAGGGGTGAGCATGAAGGTCTATAGCGGTCCGATGAGCTTCTACGGCGCCAAGGTGCTGATCGCGGCAATCGAGAAGGGGCTGCCCATCGAGGTGGAGTTCCTGGGCTTCGACCTGCGCAGCCCCACGCCCTATGGCCGGCACGACGAGGTCGACCGGATCAATCCCAAGCGGCAGGTGCCGGTGCTGATCGACGGCCCGCTGGAGCTGTTCGATTCGACCGTGATCGCGGAATACTTCGAGGATCTGGTCCCCAGCCGGCCGCTGTGGCCCGTGACCATTCGCGACCGGGCCCGCGCCCGGCTGCTGGAGATGAAGATCGATGAGATCTGGTTCCCCAAGATCCTGCGGCTGCGCGATCTGCGCTGGACCCCCGACGCCGCCGAGAGCGCCGCGTGCAAGGCGGTGGTGAGGGCCTTCTATGAGGGGCTGGAGGAGACGCTCGGGGACCGGGACTTCCTGGTGGCGTCCTTCTCCAACGCCGACATCACCGCCTATCTGGCCCAGCTGTTCGCCGCCATGCTGGGGGAGCCGATGGGGCCTGAGTTCAAGGCGCTCAACGCCTGGCGCAAACGAGTCGAGGCGCGGCCGAGCGTGACCAAGGTCTGCGGCGACATGCTGGACTACCTGGCGGCCGCCCGGTTCCCGGTCCCGCAGTTCGCGGCGTGAACCGAATCCTCTCATCGCGCGCGCCTAGTCCGCCGCCGGCAGGTTTTCCGCGATGCGTTGCAGGAGAGCCGCCGCGCCGATGGGCTTGGAGACGAAGTCGTCCATGCCGGCCTCCCGGCATTCGCTGACCTCGTCGGGCGACGCCGCGGTGACGGCGATGATGGGGATAGCCGAGAGGGCGCCGGGCAGGGCGCGGATGGCGCGGGTGGCCTCAAGGCCATCCATCCGGGGCATGTGAACGTCCATGAGAACGAGGTCAAAGCGGCCGGTTCTCACCGCGGCGACGGCGGCGACGCCGTCCTCGGCGAATTCGTAGCGAAGGCCCGCGCCCTCCAGGACGATTCCCGCCACGCGGCGGTTCAGAGGGTGGTCCTCGGCGACGAGAATCAGCGGGTCGCCAGACGGTGACGCTTCTCCAGGTTCGCGGAGGGTCGCGGTCGGCGATGGCGAGGCGACCGCGTCGGTGACCTCGAAGGGAATCTCGCAGACGATGCGCGCGCCGCCCTCCGGCGCGTTCTCGGCCCAGATGCGACCGCCCATCAGGGTCACGAGCTCGCGGCAGATGGTCAGGCCCAGGCCCGTGCCCCCGTGCTTGCGCGTCGTGCCGGCGTCGGCCTGGATGAAGGGGTCGAACAGGCGCTCGCGTTGGTCCTCCTCGATGCCGGGGCCGCTGTCGGTGACTTCGAAACGAAGCTTCGAGCCGCGGCCTATGCGGCGGGCGGTGAGGCTGACCTGGCCGCGATCGGTGAACTTGATGGCGTTGTTGACCAGGTTCGAGAGCACCTGGCGGAGGCGTCCGGCGTCGCCCAGGAGGGTGGCGGGCAGACGGCTGAGACTTACCTTCAAGGTGATGCCCTTGGCTTCGGCGGCGAAGCGCCAGACATCGCCCACGGCGGCGACCGCCTCGGCGGGTGAGAAGGGCCCCGGATCCAGCAGCAGGGCGCCGGCCTCCACCTTGGCCAGGTCCAGCACCTCGTTGAGGATCGACAGCAGCCCCTGGCCGGAGGAGCGGATGATGGTGACCAGCTCCAGGTCGTCGTCCGTGAGGTCCCGGCGTGACAGGGCCTCGGCCACGGCCAGGATGCCGTTGAGGGGGGTGCGCAGCTCGTGGCTCATGGTGGCGACGAATCGCGACTTGGCCTGGTTGGCGACCTCGGCGGTCCGGCGCGCGGCGTCCGTCTCGATCGCAAGGGCCTCCAGGGCCGCCTTCTGAGTCGCGAGGCCGGCGCTGAGCGTCTCCAGCTCGAAGACCGTGCCACGCAATTCGGCGTTTGCGGCCCTCAGAGCCTCATCCACCTGCAGCCGTTTGGTGATGTCCCGGCAGGCGCCGATGAACCGGCGCTCGCCGCCGATCACGGCCTCGCCGATGGAGAGCTCGATGGGAACGATGTGGCCCAGGCGATGGCGCAGGGGCAGAGCGCGCGGGCCGACATTGAGAATCCCGCTGACGCCGCTTTTCAGGTAGCGCTCGATCTGACCCTGATGGCTGCTGTGATAGGGCTCGTCCATCAGGAGCTGGATCGGGCGGCCCACCAACTCGTTCTCTGCCCAACCTGTCAGGCGGGCGGCGGCCTCGTTGGCCGCCTCGATGACCCCGTCGGTGCGGATCACGATCATGGCGTCGGCGGCGTGGGTGAGAATCGCCCGTAACCGATCCTCCAGGGCCCGCAGCTTGGCGATCCCCGCCTCCCGGGCGGTGACATCGTTGACGCTCAGGACCAGCCCACGCTGCTGGCCGTCGACGCGGCGGGGCAGGAAGGAGACCCGCAGAACCCGGTCCGCGCCGGACGGGGCTGAAAGCTTTCTCATGCCCGCCTGACCGGTCAGGGCCCCCTCCACCAGGGGGGCGATCAAGGCTGCGTCGGCGGCGTTGAAGAGATCGATTAGGCGGGCGCCGGTCTTGCCGTGCCATCGCGCGTCCGCACCCTCCCGGGTGACGCCGGCGGCCGAGACCAGACGCAGGTGCTCGTCAAAGTCGAGGGTGAGGACGGAAAAGGGATGTTGGAAGAAGGTTGTCGTGGGGGCATGGGCGAGGGCGTCACGAACCCGAGCCTGCGCGGCCTCGGTCGCGGCTTTCTGGTCAGGCATCAGGCTCCTCGAATCGCTCTGCCACCCCTCAGCTTCCAGCCAAGCTCGGTCGCCGGGAATCCTACCCATGGCCAGGCCAAGTGGGGTGAGGCCTGGGCCAAATGTGCGCCAGATCAAGGCGGCGTTGGCTCGCAAGGCTGAGTGACTAGCCGGTTGGCCAGGTGACGAGGCGGCGCAAGGCCCCTACTTGCCGTAGGGCCTGCGCCGCCCCGCCGGTGAATCTTGGAGATATCCGCATCCAATGCGCGTCGTGATCGTCAGCAGCCACCCGCTCTGCCGCGACGCCCTGGCCGCGGTCGCGCGCGATGACCTGGGCGCCGCCCAGGTGGTGGCCGTCGCCGACCTGGCGCAGGTCGGGTCCGAGGTTGAACCGGATCTGTTGTTGCTCGATCTCCCGGCGGAGGCCGAGGCCGGCCGCTGGATCGCCCGCGGCGCGCAGGTTCCGGCCGCTTATCATGTCCTGGTCGTCGCGCAGCGAGACCTGAGGCTTGCGCGCCTGGCCTACGCCGAGGGCTATAGGGCGCTACTGCCGAAGACCTCGGAGCGCCCGCTGATGGCCGCAGCCCTGCGTCTGGTCGTGGCCGGGGGCGAGTACTTCCCGTGCTTTGAGGAACTGGTGGCCGGGACAATGCCGCAGCTGGAGCTAGAGCCTGGTTCCGCCCGACTGTCGAACCGTCAGCGGGAGGTGCTGGCCGAGTTGGGGCAGGGGCTCACCAACAAGGAGATCGCAAAGCAACTCGGCATCTCGATCGCCACGGTGAAGCTGCACGTGCAGGCCATCCTCGCTGCGACCGGCGCCCGCAACCGCACCGAGGCGGTGAGCCGGCTCAAGCAGGCGGATTAGGTGTCGGCTCCAAGAAGGTTGTTCACACGCAGCCAGGGTGTGAGGCCGGCGACGCCGGAGTGGGGTCGGAAGGATATCTGACGTAGAGCATCACCATGGTGCTGGATAACCTGGGGTGAGCTATCAAGTCACCTGAACGGATCGTGGGGCTTCTTGTTGGGGGGCCATCCGCCCCACCTATCCACCAGCAGTTCGCAAGCGGTGCGTTTGGGCTGACAGGCCCGGCGGGACGTTGCCAGCGCGCGGCCCTTCTGCCTTTATAAAGTTCCTTCAAGGCGCGGAGTGCGTCGTCCGAACGCCAGGGATGAATTGACCACGAAAATGGCAGGCAGTCGCCTAGCCTTGGGTGTCGCTGGAGGCCTTGTCATCGGCTTTCTCGCACTCTTGGCTATTGTGGGGATGACGGTGTGGCTTGGCGAAAGGTCTAACGCCCTTTTCCAGGAAACGGCGTTGCAGCGAGACACCCGCATCGCCGCAGTTGAACTGCGCGATGCGTTGCGAACGGCGGAGTCCAGCCAGCGCGGTTATCTTCTGACCGGCAATGAAATCTACCTGGCTCCCTATGACACGGCCAAGGCGCGCGCCCGGCAGCAAATCTCCGATCTCGCACGCCTTGTCATCACTGGGTCCCAGCCACCGCCGTTCCTGTCCAGGCTGCGAGAGACAGTGGATGAAAAGGTCGGGGAAATGGACCAAAGCATCGCCCTGAAGCGCGCCGGCTCCGATGCGGACGCCCTGTCGATGATCCGCAGCAATCGCGGCAAGGCGCTGATGGATGAAGTCAACGTCTTCCTGTACGGCGCGATGCTGGATGCCGACGAGAAGTCCACCCTTTTCGGGATCGAACAGCAGAAGAATGCCGCCATGCTGCGATGGGTCTCCATCGTCGCGGCTTTCGTCATCGTTCTTGTCGTGGCTGCGGTGGCCTTCACGGTCTATCGCAACAGGCAGGAGATCGCACAGGCGCGTGACGAAGTGCGTGCCGTCAATCTCACGCTCGAGGAACGGGTTGAGAAAAGGACGCAGGAGCTAGAGCTCGCCCGGGAACGGGCAGAAGTCCTGCTGTCCGAAGTCAATCATCGCGTGGCCAACAGTCTCCAGCTCGTGGCGGCGCTGGTCCACATGCAGTCCAAGTCCGTTACAGATGAGTCGGCCAAGGGAGCGCTGAAGGAAACGGAGACCCGAATCCATGCGATATCGCAGATTCACAAGAGCCTCTACACTTCGAGCGACGTAACATCGGTGGCGTTAAACGATTATCTGGGCGTGATGCTGGACAATCTTGGTGTCGCCATGCGCAACGACGGCCATACGGCCCGGCTTACGAGCCTGCTCGACCCGGTTTTCCTGCCGACAGACGAGAGCATCAGTCTTGGGGTGGTCGCCACGGAATTGGTGACCAACGCCTTCAAATACGCCTATCCGGCCGGGCAGTCGGGCGATATCCGCGTCATGTTGCGAAAACTTCCGGAGGGGCGGGCCGAGCTTGTCGTGCAGGATGACGGCATCGGGCTGGGCGCCACCGTGCGTCCAGGTGGGACAGGGCTGGGCTCGAAGATCATTGCTGCGATGGCTGCCGCGCTGAAGACGAATGTCGAGTATATCAATCGGACACCGGGGACCGCGGCCCGGCTGGAATTCTCGACCGCACAGACCCTATGAAACGTCCCGTTCCATCAGGTCCGATGCCGTCCTGCAGGGTCGCGCTCCTCGGGCGTTTGACGCGCGGCGCGCTGGCGGCGCTGCTGGCCATCGCTTCGCCGTCGGTCGCGACCGCGCAAGGCAATGGCCTGACCAGGCCGGTCGTCCTTCCGGCCTTTGATGCGGCGAGGCAAGGCTGCACCAAGCCCAGGGGCCTGCGAAGGGAACTGGTGTTTGTTCAGGATAATAGACGCGAATTCGTTCAGGGCATTGGGCGGGGATTGGCGTTAGCCGCTACAGAGCGCCGACTGGCGTACCGCGTATTGAGCTCCGACAATGATGCGGCCCTGATGGTGAAGCAGATCAATGGCCTGCATGCCAACAAGACCGGCTCAATCGTTGTCGCTCCCATAGATCCGCCATCACTGAGCCCGAGCCTCAAACGAGTGATCGGGAGCGGGGCTTATGTCGGGGCGATCGTGCCGCCGCCCGCCATCACGATTTTAAACGCGCCGCAGTATCTGACCGGCAAGGTGCTGGCGGAAGCTGCAGCAACGCATATCCGCACCCGTCTGGGCGGAAAGGCCAAGGTGGTGTTGCTGACCCACGACAATCTGCAGTTCCTCGCGCCTCGCTTCACCGCGATGCGCGATACGTTGCGGCAAATGCCGGGCGTGACCATCGTGGCCGACATTTCGCCCGCTACGGTCGACAAGGCGGGCGGCTATCGCACCATGAAGATGATCCTGCTTGCGCACCCGAAAATCGACGTGGTCCTGGGCGCCGATACTGTGGTTCTTGGTGCGCTGGACGCATTGCGCGAAGCTGACAAGGCGAATGCGACCCAGTTTCTTGGGGGCATTGACGGAGAGCGTGAGGCTGTCGCCGAGCTAAAGAAGGCGGGTAGCCCCTACAAGGCGAGCATCAGCTTGGCATCCCCCATTTTCGGTTACGCGATGGGGCGCTTTGCTTCCGACTGGATGGATGGGAAGACCGTGCCTCAGGCGATGGACATCCTTCCAAAAGCCCTGACGATCGCCAATATCGGGCAATATGAGCGCGACGTCGCGGCCCCCAATTCCGTTTACGCCAACCCGGCGCGCCGCAATTCCTATTTGAGGATGTATGGAAATATTTGCTTCGATAGCCGCGACAAATACATAAACTTTCCTTGGTCGTCTGAACGCAAGCCGTGAGTTGGCGGGGCCCTCAAAATGGCCCGAACCCTAGATCATGTCAGGCGCAAGTGGGCGCCGGTTCGCCGCCCGGACATGCTCTAGATTCAAGAAGATAGACCCTTCTGATCCGATCAGGTTGATTCAACCTGATCCGGAAAGGGTCTAGGTCGATAGGTCCGAAACCTTCGTACCCTCGCCGTCGCCTTGGAAGTCAGCGCGCTCGAATAGTAATCATTGTGAATATCATCAGTTCGACTGCCGGCTGGCGCCTCAACCCCTAAGCAGGCGCGCCTGCGCTCAGGCGAAGCCGGACACCTATGGGCTCGACACCACCGCCCAGCCGTCACGCGTGGTCTAACGCCCTACGCCTCATCATTGGGGATGTTGAGTAGGACACCGCAGGCCTTGCAGTGGACGGCGTCCAGGTCGTGGCGCATCAGGCCGCAGTCCTGGCAGGTGAACCGCACCTTGTGTGGGCGCAGCAGGGCCTGGGCCAGACGCACGAAGAGGGTGAAGCCCGACAGCGTGATGGCGATGGAGAGCAGCTTGCCCGAGGGACCTGGCAGGGTGACATCGCCAAACCCCGTTGTCGTGACCGTACTGACCGTGAAGTAGAGGGCGTCGACATAGCCGTGAATGTTCGGGTGGTTTCGCGCATAGAAGGCGTAGACGAAACCGGTGACGATGAAGAGGTAGGTCACCAGGGTGGCCAGGGCCTTGCTGGTCTCCTCCCAGCGCGTGTTGTCGTAGCGCCGGGCGACGGTCTCCCAGAAGAAGTCGCTGTGGAACAGGGTCCATAGGCGCAGGACCCGTAGGAAGGCGAAGTTGGCCAGCCAGAGCGGGAAGAGCAGGGTGATCAGCACCGCCAGGTCGATCCAGAAGGTGGAGCGCCGGAACCACTGGGACAGGTGGGGGGCGGCCAGGGTGCGGGCGCCGATATCGATGGCGACGATCACCGCGATCACATAGTCGAGGATCAGGAGGACCGGCCGGTCGCGCACCATCGGGGTGATGATGAAGAAGCCTATCAGCACGAAATCCAGGGCGATGACGCCGAGGCGGAAGCGGACTCTTTCCATAGAACAGGTGGCGCAGCCAAACGCGCAAACGCTGGAGCCGTGAATTGCGGTCGTGGGGGATCGCCGGGGCGGGGTTGTTCGGAGCCATGCGCCATCAAACGCGCGAAACCGCCTGTGTCATGCAAATCTGTCGGCGGTCACCCGCCCCCGTAAACGGAGGAGGAAGAGACGGGCGCTGCTACGGGGCGGCGACGGCCACGACCTGGGCCGGGACGTCGGGGGACGGGACAGCGAGGTCTTCGGTCTCGATGATGTCGGGCGCCACCGGGTCGACGGCGACCCGCCTCGGCATGGCGCCCGGGCAGCCATCGCGTTCGCCCAGGCCCTTGAGATAGGCGCGGCGCACGGCGCCGGCCAGGGCGGCGTCCTGGGTCTTGCGGGCGTGGGCCTCGGCGCCGGTGAGGGTGCGCACGACGCCGCGATAGGGGATCCAGCTCACCGCCAGGCGCCGCACGGCGCCGGCCGCGGCGCGGGTGGCCATCTTGCGCTTGGTGGTCTTGACGGCGTCGACGTCGAGGTCGGGGCCGAGCGCTGAGTCTAGGGCGGCGATCTCGCTGCCCATGGCCGCACAGCTGTCGCGGGCCTGGGCCTCATAGGGCGCGCGAACGGCCTTGCGCAGGCTGTCGGGGATTTCGCTCTGGTTGATGTTGAAGTCGGCCAGGGGCTGGCCGACCGCCGACATGAAGGCGTTGCGCTGGAGCGGGGCGGCGGCTTGGGCGGCCTCGGTTCGGATGTCCTGGGCGTGAGCACACGGGGCGAACACGCCGAGGCTTGAGATTATGGTGGCTCTGACGAGCCAGTGTCTTGGGGCGCGATGTTCCATCTACGCTTCCTCCGGGTACGCAGTCTAAGCCGACAGGCTTTCCCGAGGATTTAAACGCGCGAAGAAACCCTTGGCTTCGTCAGGCGATGCGCCGCCCATCGAGGGTGGCGAGCCGCAGGCGCGGGGTCTCCTCGTTGGCGGGGCCCATGCCGCGGATGTCGCGGACGGCGAAGGGCTGGGCCGGCAGGCCGCGCAGGCGCGAGACCATGCCCAGCGGCTGGTAGAGGCCCAGGAAGCGGTCAGGCGTGCCGCTGGCGCCGGCCAGGGGGGCGAAGAGCACCTCCATGGCCAGGCTCGGCCCCTCGGTCAGCACCTCGACGGTGGCGACGATGGGCTCGGGGCGGCGCCAGGCGGTTTCCAGCGCGGTGTGCAGGTTGAAACGGTCGCGCTCGCGCACGAGGGACAGGCCGTTCTGCTGGCGCAGGTCGCGCTGGTGCAGTTCGGCGACAAAGCCGCCGGCCAGGCGCACCGGATAGACGCCCGACCGCGTGCGCCCAAGGATGAAGACCTGGGCGATAATCTCGGAAAAATCAGCCGGGCTGATGGCGCTGCGCAGGGGCAGACGGCCGTCACCACCGCGGGTTCGCCAATAGTCTATCAACCGTTCTGTATTTGAATGGAACACCGACATCGAGATGCAGCCCTGTCCACGGCCGAAATCGACCGCATGGGGCTTGCAGAAAGATGCGGACCAGTCGCCGGACGTCTCCAATCGGGACGTTTCGGCTGAGCGGGCAGGGCGCGCGGCGATGTGCGGCGCGATTCTTGCATGCTTAACGGTGGCCTTGCGAGGAGGGGCCGTCCCATGACGATGCGTTCGACCCTGTTGGGCCTTGTGCTTGGATTTGGACTTCTGTTCCTGGGCAGCGCCGCCCCGGACGAGGCGCTCGCTCAATGCTGCGCCCCGCCGCCGATGTGCTGCACCCCGCCCCCTCCGCCGCCGTGCTGCATCCCGCCGCCCGCTCCTCCCTGCTGCACGCCGCCGCCGGCCCCTCCGCCGCCGACCCCGCCCTGCTGTGACAACGGCAACCGCACCAGCGTGCACGTCAATGTCTCCAGCGTGAACGTGGCGATCGCCAATGCGTCATCGAGCGCCGGTGCGGGTTCCGGCTCGGGCTCGGGCGCGGGCGCGGGCTCCGGATCAGTGACCTATTACGGCGGTGGCGGCGGTGGCGGCGGCTATTCGCCCCCCATGTCCACCGGCATGATCCAGGGCCTCTATGTCGACGCCGGCAAGCGGTTCAAGAAGACCGCCTATGAGGCGACCCGCACCCGCATGCGCCGCGTGGTGATCCAGGCCTTCTGCATCGACGACCGCGAAATTCCCCATCCCGCGTCCCAGGTGACCCCGGACCGCGACATCGACAACGCCTATGACGGCGAGCTCTATCGCTGCGTGGCCGGCACCTATCTCTCGGCCACCATCGCCGAATATGACGGCAAGGTGGACTTCTCCGGCGGCAAGGCCCTGGTCTGCCGCAAGGGCGACGCCCTGGTCCACATGCCGGGCGGCAAGGTCGAGTGCCGGCCCCAGCGGCCTGGCCGCGACTGCAACGAGCGCTCGCTGCTCCGCCGCTTCGGCGCGGGCGTCAAGGTGCTGACCATGGTGATGACCGAGACCTACACCGCCTATCGCGAGGAAGAGGAGCGCGTCAGCGGCGCCACCACCGTGACCACGGCCATGAGCCTGGACGGCGGGGTCGGCGGGATCGTGTACTAGGGCCGTTCAGTTCGACTGAGATTGCGGAGGGGCTCGCGGCGACGCGGGCCCCTTCTGCGTTTGGAGCGCTTTCCTTCCCTGTGCAGCGGAGCGGAACGGGGGAGGAAAGGGAGCCGGTCCCTACTTCGCCGGCTTGATCTCCAGCATCCACATGCGGTCGTCCGCCAGGACCTCCTGGGCGGCGCGGCGGACGTCGGCGATGGTGACGCGTTCGGTGCCGGGGAGGATGGCGCGGGTGGCTTCCAGGCGGCGGGGGTCGGCCTGGGCTCCAGACAGCTCATTCAACCAATAGCCGTTGGTCTCGCGGGCCTTTTCGAACTGGTCGATGCGGGGCTTCTTGGCGCGGTCCAGTTCGTCCTGGCTGATGTCCTTGGCGCGTAGGTCGGCGGCGATCTTGCGCACGTCGGCGAAGAAGGCCGGCAGCTTCTCGGGCGGGATCTCGACATTGGCCGAGACGTAGCCCCAGCTGGGCCAGACCATGGAGTGGTTGTAGCCGACCTGAGGCGAATAGGTGGCCCCCTGGCTCTCGCGCAGCTCCTCGATCAACCGCAGTTCCAGCACCTCGCCCATGACAGCGGTGTCACGGGCCTTCTGCGGGTTGGCGAAGAAGCCGGTGGTGGGCCAGGCGAGATAGCCGATGGCCTGGTCGGCGCGGCCCTTGTGGGTGCGTTGGACCGGGGTGGCGACGCCGGCCGGGAAGGCGACCTGGCGCCGGGCGGGATCGGGGGCGGGGGCGGGGGCTCGCGGCGGCAGGGCGCCGAAGGTGGCGGCCACCAGCTCGGTCGCCTTCTCCACGGTGATGTCGCCGACGATGACCACCTCGATGGGGCCGCTGGCGATGGCCGGCGAGATCTGGTCCTTGAGGTCGGCGAGCTTGGCGTCGGCGATTTCCGAGCGCGTGGGGAAGACCCAGCGTTCGTCGCCCGAGCGGAGCAGGCCGCCCAGATCGCGGCTGAGCACTCCTGAGTCGGTGGACTCATACTGGTCGTGGAAGGTCTTGCTGGCGCTCTTGAGGCGGGCGAAGGCCTCGGGCCGCCAGCCGGGCTCGGCCACATAGGCGGCCAGGACCTGGAGCTGGATGTCCAGGTCGGCCGAACGGGTGCCCCCGGTGAGGACGAAGGCGTCATCGCCGATGCTGAACTGCGCGCCGTAGACCCGGCGGGCCAGGACGCGCTCCATGTCCTCGGCGCTGATCTTGGCCAGGCCGCCCTCGACATAGGTGCTGGCCGCCCAGGCGCCGCTCTGACGGTCGCGGGGCATGTCGACCCGCCCGCCGCCGACGTTCACGCGCACCAGGACCTCGTCGTCCTTGAAGTGGGTCGGCTTGACGGTGAGGCGGACGCCGTTCTCGAAGGTGACGAAGGTGGTGTCGAGGTCGGCGGCGTCCGTGGTCGCCGCGACCTTGCCGGGGGCGCCGAAGGTCTCATAGGGCCAGGCGACCGCGGTGGCGCCGGTGGGCGGGCTGACCTCAAGCTTGCGGGAGGCCTCGAGCGCCGCCAGCAGGGCCGGCTCGCCGCCCTGGATGGGCCGGGGCGAGGTCATGAAGATCAGCGGGCCGGCGCCGGCGAAGGCGGCCTTGAGGGCGGCGGAGACCTGCTCGGCCTTGAGGCCCTTCACGGCGGCCTCGAAGAGGGCCGCGTCCTGGCCGGGATTGGTGACCACCTCGTTGTCGGACAGGGAGCCTACGATCTCGTTGGCCAACTGGCCCGGCGTGCGGGTGGCGGCGCCGGCGGCGTCGGCCTTGACGTTGGCGCGGAGCTCCTCGATCTCGCGGTCCAGCTCATCCTGGCGCACGCCAAAGCGGATGGCGCGGCGCTGTTCCTGCTCGGCGGCGGTGAGCGCGTCCTTCCAGCGGCTGGCCTCGGCGTTGACGGTGACCATGGTCAGCTCGGCGGCGTCGTACTCGTCGCGATTGAAGGCGCCTGCCCCCAGGAACGGCGGATCGGCGGCGCGGGCCAGGGTTGAGAAGCGGCGGTTCAGCACTTGGAAGCCCAGATACTCGATCAGGTCGCGGCGGCGCCTGGCCAGGCTGTCGGGGCTATTGTCTGGCGCCTGGATCCAGGCGAGCTGCAGGGAGAGCGGCGCGCCGGCCTCAATGACCAGCTTGGCCTCCGGGGTGCGGGGAGCAACGGGGCCAAGCACGGGGTCGGGGCCAGCCGGGCCGGTGGCGGTCCAGTCGCCGAAGCGGGCCTTGATCTTGGCCTCCATGGCGTCGAGGTCGAAATCGCCGGCCGCCACCAGGACCGCGCGCTCGGGGCGGTAGTAGCGCTGGTAATAGTCGACCATCAGGCCAGCCGGGGCGTTCTGCAGCACCTCGACCTTGCCGATGGGGTCACGACGGGGTGGCAGCTGTTCCTTCAGCAGAAAGGCCTGGCGGGCGCGATAGACGCGGCTGGCCGGATTGTCCCGGGCCCGTTCCTCCGACAGCACAACGCCGCGTTCACGGTCGACAGCCGCCTGGTCGATGGTGAGATTGCCGGCCGCCTCGCGCAGAAGCATCAGCGAGGTGTCCACCGTCTCGGCGTCGGTGCGGGGCAGGTCCAGCTTGTAGATGGTCTCGTCGAGGTCGGTGGAGGCGTTGGTGTCGGCCCCGAAGGCCAGGCCCAGGCGCTCGAGGATCTTGATCATGTCGCCTTCGGGCACGTTCTTGGAGCCGTTGAAGGCCATGTGCTCGAGGAAGTGGGCGAGGCCGGCCTGGGCGTCGGTCTCCTGCAGGGAGCCGGCGTCGAAGCGAAGGCGCAGGGCCGCCTGTCCGGCGGGGATCTGTTGCCTGCGCAGGGCGTAGCGCATGCCGTTGGGCAGGGCGCCGAAGCGGACTTCCGGGTCGGCCGGCACATCGGAGCGCGCCTGGACCCACTGGCCGGGGGCGAGCTTCAGCGGTGTGGCGGGCGCCTTGTCCTGTCCGAGACCGAACCCCCCAAGCCTGGGCATGGACATGTTGGGGACGGCGCAGCCGCTGAGGGCGGTGGCCGCGAGAAGCGCGGCGGCGCCGCGCAGGGGACGGATCATCAAGGCTTTCCGGGTCGATGGCTCAAACGGTCGGGCACCATGCGCCGCGGGTCGTGGCGGGCGCAAGGCGGGACGGGGGCAGGGCGGCCTTACTCGCCGGGCCGGCTGACATAGTAGGTGGCGGTGTTGCCCACGGCGTTGGCCACGCCCGAGATGGAGCGGCCGGTGGTCAGGGTCCCGGTGGCGGTCGCCCCGACGTCGACAGTGTTGGTCTGGTCGTTGGCCACAGTGAGGCGTCCGGCGCAGTCGGAGCAGGAATAGCCGATGGCGGTGTTGCCTGTGGCGCTGGCCGAGGCCAGGCCGTCATAGCCCTCGCCGCCGGTGTAGGCGGCCACGGCCTCGATGCCGCCGCCTTCGTTGAACTGGGTGTTGTCGACGATCACCTCACCGCCGATGTCGCCCATGACGGCGTTGTTGCCGACCCCGTTGGCCACCGCCGCCCCCGCGCCGAAATTGGCCGCCGAGCTGACCGCCTGAGCGCGGACATAGGCCTGGTTGCCCTGGTTGACGGTGGCGTCGAGCAGCGAGCCCTCATTGACCGCGTTCATGTTGTTACCGGCCGCGATGGCGGTGGTCTTGCCGTCCTGCACCTGACCATAGGCGGTGAAATGGGCGGCCTGGGTGACCCCGGCGGTGTTCTGCTGGTCGACGATGACCCGCACGCCCGACCCGCCGTCGCCGGAGAGGGCGACATTGTTGCCCATGGAGCCGGCGGTCATCTCGGCCGCGCCGGTGACCAGGCCGTAAACCCCGCCGCCATCCGAATAGGTGTCAGCCGCATTGGCCTGGTTCACGCGGACGCCGGCGGCGCCGACACTGACACCGAGGTTCTGGTTGTTGCCCACCGCCTGGGTGCTGGTGAACACCTCGCCGGTCTGGGCGTTGGGCGCCTCGATGTGGCTGTGGGCTGTGATCGTGGAGGCTGTGGTGGCCTGGTTGAACACCGCGCTCATCGTGCCGCCATAGACATTGGCGTCGCCGAGGTTGCCGCCCGCCGTGGTGGTGAGGTTGGTCTGGGCGCCGGAGTTGGTGGCGACATTGACATTGGTGTCGGCCAGGACATCGCCGCTGGAGGTCTGGTTGGACCGGATATCCAGGTCGCCGCCGTCAGTGGAGGCCGAATAGACGTTGCCGGTCGCCGTGGTGTTGGCCGCGGTGTAGTCGCTGACGGTCTCGACGTTCAGGGTCTGCTGGCTGAAGATGTCGCCGAGCTGGATCTGATTGTTGAGGACCGTGTTGGGCTGACTAGTAGCGGCCCCGCACGGCAGGATCCCGGCGAGCATTCCAGCGAGAAGGATCGGACCGCGTTTCAGCATTGTTGGTGCCCAGGTTGTTGTAGGCCGGCACGTAGCCGCCGGTGATGCCCACTGTGCCGTCGCCCAGGGGGTCAGACGCCAGGCAGGCGCGCGGCCCGGGCATGCCGTAGAGGTTGGCTGTCATCTCGACGACCGCGCGCTCGACGAGGGCGCGGACGGCGAGCTGCATGGGTTCCAGGGCCCCGGCCCCGGCCGAGACGTCGAAGACGTTGCCGCCCAGGAAGTCGAACAGGCCGATGCCCACTTCGCGGCCGACCACCTGCTTCTGGTAGGAGATCACGTCGACCACCTCGAGGGTGCGGGTGTTGATCAGCCGCATGTCGAGACCGATGTTCATGACGAACATGCGGGCGCGGAAGGAGCCCTTGAGCTCCTTGGCGTCCGGGCTGCCGCCGGTGAGGTCGGCGCCGGAGGAGCGGATATTGAAGTTCAGCTCGGTCAGGCCGCCGGCGACATAGAAGTCAGAGCCCGGAACCTGGCCGGCCAGGATGCGGCGATACTCCGCCGCCTGGTCGGGCGCCGGGTTGGGGGCGTCGGAGATCAGCTTGTTGTTGGCGTACTTCAGTTCCAGCTCGGAGACCGAGGTGTCAAAGCGTTCCACCAGGGGCATGCCCGCCTTGGCGAAGGCCGACATGGCCATCAGGGACGCACCCTGGGTGATCTTGCGACCCGAGCCGTCGGACTCCGACTTGCCGGTGTAGTCGGCGATGCGGCCCACCGCGATGCGCGGGGCCACCAGCCTGGCGTTGCGGGCGTAGCCGGCCATGCACACCAGGGCGGCGGAATAGGGGGTCGGGTTGGCGGTGACCGGTGCCGTGCCGATGGCGCTGGCGTAGTTGCCGCTGGGCCCGGCGACCGGGGTGGCGCAGCCGGCCAGGCCGAGGGCCGCGGCGCTCAGCAGGCCGAGGGCGCGGTGGAGGTGATTACTGACCATTGCCAACGCCTCCGCTGGCGTTGGCGGTGACCGCGCCGGTGTTGGTCTGGCTCGAATTGATGATGACGGTGTTGTAGTTGCCCTGGGTGACCACGGTCAGGTTGTTGCCGATGGCCGAGGCGCCGCCCGCCGAGGCCCCGACGCCGGCATAGGCGTCGGCCGCCCCCGAGGCGCTGGAGAAGCTGGACTGGTCCTCGCCCGTGAGCATGAGGCCGTCGACGATGATGCGGTTGCCGTTGGCGTCCCGGGTGGAGAACTGCACCGGATGGTTCTCGGAACCGGCCGCGCGGCCATAGCCCGAGTTGAAATCGGCGGAGTTGGTGGACATCGCCTGGGCGTTGGCCTGACCGGCGGCCAGGCTCAGGGCGAAGGCCGCGGCGAGCCAGACGAGACGCGGCGCGGCGGGGGGAGCAGCGGCCATGAAGATACAAAAACTCCGCGCGGACGAAAACGTCTGGTCTTTCGGGAGCACAGAGCGTGCCAAAACCGGACAGAGCGCATTAAAGAGCGCAGAGGCTGGCGATTTGGTTAATGAGCCTGTCGGCAAACCCCCGGTTTCGCTGCTGTTTCGAGTTTGGAGAGCGTCTTGGACGAACCCCGCGAACCGATGTTCAACGCGCCCTGGCCCGCCGTGGCCATGACGGCGGCGATCATCGGAGGGTTCGGGCTGCAGTCTTTCCTGCCGCCTGAGCAAATCTTGCCCACCTACGGATTTTCCCCCGCAAGCCTGAATGACGGGCGAGGATTCACCCTGATCACCGCGCTCTTTGTTCATGGCGGCTGGGCGCACGCGCTCATGAACGGGGCTGGGGCGCTCGCCTTCGGCACGCCGGTCGCGCGCTACTACGGCGTGCGGGTGACGGGCGCCCTGGCCTTCCTCATCTTCTATCTCGTGTGCGGGGCGCTCGCGAACCTGGGCTATGGCCTGGTCCATGCGGGGGAACCCCATCTGCTGGTAGGCGCCTCGGGAGCTGTCGCCGGGCTGATGGCGGCGGCGGCGCGGATGATCGCGGGGAAGGGGGTTCCCGGACCCTATCTCAGCCCGGCGGTGGTGGGCATGACAGCCGCGTGGGTTGTGGTGAACCTGCTGATCGCCGTGGTGGGATTCGCGCCCGGCGCCGGCGGCATGCCGGTGGCCTGGGAGGCCCATCTGTTCGGCTACGCGGCTGGCCTGGTGCTGGTGACGCCGTTCGGCTGGCTATCACGTCGGGGTGTAGTCGATTGATCTGACAGCGATCCTGAGCGACCTTCGTTCTTCGACGACGATAGAGGGACGCCGCCATGCTTGTTTCGCAGATCCTGAAGGCCAAGGGCGACCTGGTCTTCACCGCCGCGCCCAGTGAGACGGTGAGCGCCATCTGCGCCCTGCTGCACTCCAGACGTGTGGGGGCCATGATCATCATGGACGGCGACCGGGTGGCAGGCATCGTCTCCGAGCGTGACGTGGTCCGGGTGATGGCCGAGCAGGGGGGCGCAGCCCTGAGCCAGCCGGTCTCCAGCTGCATGACCCGCGACGTGGTGTTCGCCGAGCCCGACGAGAGCGTGAACGCTCTGCTCAGCCGCATGACCGATCGGCGGCTGCGGCACCTGCCGGTCTGCGAGGGCGACCGGCTGATCGGCATCGTCTCCATCGGCGACCTGGTGAAGCACAAGATCTCCGAGGTCGAGGCGGAGGCCGACGGGCTGAAGGCCTATATCGCGGCGGGGTAGGGCGGGGCGCAGGGGCGGCGGTGTGGTGCGTCCGCGCACCTCAAATGTTCTTATTTTGTTCTAGACTTTTCGGCCTTCTTATGAGACCTTTCCTGGCCTGGTGAGCGCGGGCGCTCCCATTCGCCAAGGAGACGTCTGAGATGCCATCGGGTCTGCACGTGCTGGGGCGGCGCAAGCCGCAGGACGTCGGGATCACGGCGACGCCGCTGCCGCCGGCCTTACCGCCTGTGCCGACGCTTTCGCCGGAGAAGAGGAACCTGCTGGCGCGCTGGCGGAAGGACCCGGCCAGGGGCGCGGCCATGCGCAGTGGGCTCGGCAAGGTCTGGAACGCACCAATACGGCGATTGGCCTGGGCTATGGCCTGATCAGGCATGGCGTGGGGAAGGTGATGGGCAGGAACCCGCACATCGATCTGCGGAAGGATTCAATCCAATTCACCAACAATCCATTTGGCGGCGTCGGCGCGATCACGCTCGGAAACGCGGTCGTCTTCAACGGCGATCCTTATGACCCGCAGGATTCGAATGGGGCAAACTGGACGCGGAGGGACGGGATGACCCCGGAGCAATCCATGCAGTCCTATAGGGACCATGAGGATCAGCACGTGAAGCAGGGCGAGATGCTGGGGCCGCTCTATCTGCCGTCCAACCTGCTTGGCGGCGGCGCCTATGCGCTGGCGAAGGATCGCGTTTGGCACGGCCCCTCGAATTGGAATGAGCGCGGTCCGGAGGAGAATCCGCCGCGGCCTTGGGCGAGGCGGCCGCAATGAAGACCGCGCTTACGGGCTTGGTCGGGATGACGTGCCTGATCCTGGCCGGCTGCGACACGGCCCCAAGCCTGAAGATTTACAATGAAACCCCGCAGGTTTTGGTGTTGCCGCTGCATAAGCCTCACCGCGCCGAAATGCGGCCCTACACTTTTGAACTTCAGCCTGGGCGTCATAAGACGGTGTGGGCGGGCCGCATCGACCGGCAGGTCGTGATCTCGTCCGGCGACTGCGACTATGACTACGGCGAGCCGGTCACCTTCATGGGGGAGATGAATCATCCCCTCGTGGTGCAGGTTGAGCCGGACTTCGTTGTGCATCTTCTGGGAAAGAGAGGGATTCCGGACAAGGTCGGCGTCTTCCACGACCACGCCGCGCCGGGCTTTCCGATCAAGCCTGTGAAGACCTGCCCAAAACAGAGCCTCCTCTCCGCCGAGTGAGGCGGCCGGCCGCCCCGGCCCTGCGCTCAGGCCGGCTTGAACACCTCGGCGCCTTCGCAGGCGGCGGCCTCGGCCAGGCTGTAGCCCTCCAGGACATCCGATGTGGCGTCGCGCGCTCTTAATAGGGCTTCGCGCAGGGAGCAGGTGGCGAGGTCGGGGCAGTCGTCGCACTTGCGGAAGGACAGTCGGCTCACACACGGCGCCAGGGCCAGGGGCCCATCCATGATGCGGATGATCTCGGCGAAGCTGATCTCGGCCGGAGGCCGGGCCAGCAGATATCCGCCGAACTTGCCGCGCCTGCTGACCACCACCTTGTTGCGGGCCAACTCCAGCAGAATCGCCTCCAGGAACTTGCGCGGCGCGTCAGCGCGCACAGCCAATTCACCCGACGTGACCTGGGCGCCGTCGGCGCGGGCCAGTTCGACGAGGGCGCGCAGCCCGTAGCGGGCCTTCTGCGAAAGCATGGCTGGAAACGTCTCCTATCCCCGTGCGCATTGGGTTTGCGCCCCTCCTTCATAAGGAGCGGCGGGCTCTATCCACAAGGCGGCGCGCGGTTTTGTCACCAAACTGTCGGAAGGGGGTTGCGCGGTTTCGAACCCGCTCATATAAGCCCCCCTCGCTCGGACGACGGGGCGGCGGACAACGGCTTCAGGCGCTACCAAGCACTTGAAATCATTGTTCTTCGCAACCAAGTTTGAGGGACGATCGGACCCCCGGTCGGGATCTGGAGCCTAGGCTCCGGCGCCTGGCGCAAGGGTCTCCTTCCATCGGCCTCCGGATCATCCGGATCGGTGGAAAGAGTTCGAAAGAGCCGGTTGACACTAAGGGGAACGGCCACTAGACACGCCGCTCCTCGCTGAGGCCCACAACGGCCGCGGCGAAGACCTAGAGGTCCTTAAAAACCTCTTGCTTTTCGACTGCAGATCGTTATGTTCCGCAGCTTCAATCGAATCGCTACCGACTTGGTGGGGCTAACCCCTCGGTTAGGCCGGAGCGAAGTTTTTGCCTAAATCCGGAGCTTCCGGGACCTGGCGAAAAAGTCCGAAAGGATCGGTTGACACGAAAGAGGCCGGCCACTAGACAGCCGCCTCCGCCGACCACCGGCGCTAAACAGTGGGGCAGGGGAAACCCGGTCATGGTCTTTGACATTGTTGATTTGGAAAGAGAAACGCAGGCGGCGGCGCTCTGGCGATAGTCCTAACCAGACTATCTCGACGCTGACTAAACTGCGGTCTCTTGAAGACAATACCATATGCCACACGGTCTTCGGATCGTTGGTGTTATGTACCTCGTCAAGAAACTATGTAGACCAATGCCAGACAGACCTCCGGGTCTGTCACATTGAAGTCAGAGTCAACTCAACCTGAGAGTTTGATCCTGGCTCAGAGCGAACGCTGGCGGCAGGCCTAATACATGCAAGTCGAGCGGGTCCTTCGGGATTAGCGGCGGACGGGTGAGTAACGCGTGGGAACGTGCCCTTTGGTACGGAACAACTGAGGGAAACTTCAGCTAATACCGTATGTGCCCTTCGGGGGAAAGATTTATCGCCATTGGAGCGGCCCGCGTTGGATTAGGTAGTTGGTGA
>NZ_JANPJP010000363.1:0-14518 GCF_031425575.1 Phenylobacterium sp. | reverse complement strand
CGCCACGCCGAGGATGGCCAGGGCCGCGCCCACCGCGCCCAGGATCAGGGCGTGCAGCAGGGGCCGGGCCGGCGCCAGCCGCGCGGCGACGAAGCTCCCGAAGGCCCCGAACGCCATGCGGTACGAAAGCGCCAGCAGGTTGTCCCCCGCCTCGTTCATCGCCTGGCCGCTTGCGGGAAACACCCCCGTCAGGTGGAACACCGCGTCGCCCAGCAGCGACAGCACCACCACGGAGGCGAACCCCGCCAGCACCGCCACGATGCTCTGCAGCCAGAACCGCGCCCCGGCGGTCTTGTCGGTTACGCCTGCCTCCATGGATCGCCCTCCTTGCTTCGTCCTTCCATGGACGTTTCAGGGAACGCCGATCCGACAACGCGGCGGCCGAATTGTCGAGTCCAAGGCCAAGCTTGGACGCGCCCTCAGCCCTGCGACGCGGCCAGGAACACCGCATACTGCGCCTCGAACGCGCGGCGGTAGGCCGGCCGCGCCTCGGCGCGGACGACATAGGCCGCCAGGTTCGGGTGTTCCGCCGCCAGGCTTGAACTTCCCAGCCGCTGCAGCACCGACACCATCATCAGGTCGCCGGCGCTGAAATCCCCGTCCAGCCAGTCGGCGTCTCCCAGGCGGGTGGAGAGCTGGCCCAGCCGGGTGCGGATACGGTCCTCGACCGCGCCGAGGCGCTCGCCGAACCAGCTCTTGTCGCGCTCGGTGAACATCGAGGTCTCCCGCTCGACGATCGGCGGCTCCATCGTGCTCAGGGCGGCGAAGATCCAGCTGACGGCGCGCGCCCGGGCGTTGGCCTCGTCCGGCAGCAGGCCGGCATGGCGCTCGGCGATCCGCAGCACCATGGCCCCGCACTCGAAGATCGCCAGGTCGCCCTCCTCATAGGTGGGGATCTGGCCGAAGGGGCTCAGCGCCAGGTGCGCGGGCGCCTTCATCTGCGCGAAGGTCACCAGCCGCACCACATAGGGCTGGCCGACCTCCTCGAAGGCCCAGCGGACCCGCATGTCACGGGCCAGGCCCCGGCCGCGATCGGGAGAGGCCTTGAAGGCGGTGAGGGTGGGGGTCATCGGGCGGTCTCCATCCGCGGTGTCTTCGTCTTCCAAGGATGCACGGTCACGGAGCCTTGCGACTCGGCCCCCCATTTTTCGCGCGCCCGCCCGACCTCTAGCGGCCGTAGAAGCGGTGGAAGGGCTCGATTGAAGCCCGGGCGCCCAGGGCGCGCATGGGAAAGGCCCGCCACGGCGCGGCGATATCCACGCCTGCCATGTTGTCGAGCAGCGCCCGGCGCACTGCGGGCTTCACGGCCTCGCGAAAGTCCAGAAGCTGGCCCCAGCTGGAGGTCCCGTCCAGCCGGACCCGTTCGGGTTCGAAGGCGGACGCCCCATAGTCCGGCGGGAACAGCCGCCGGTAGGCCTCCAGGTTGTAGAGCCAGGACCCGCCCTTCACCGTTCGCGCCGCCGGATGATGCGCGCGCACATGGCCAAACATCTCGGCCAGCTCGGACCGGCGTCGGTCGATCTTGGCCTGGGCCAGCGGCCCGACGCCGTCGTCGCTGTCGCGGTTGCTGAAGTGGATCCGCACCACCTCACCGGCCTCCTGCAGCTCATAGCTGAAGCAGCCGAACCGCGGCCCTCCGCTCTCCTCGGGCGCCGACTGGGCGAAGAAGGCCACCGTCCAGTCCAAGCGTCCCGCCTCGCGGTCCTCAAGCCCCGCCGCGTAGCGCGCCCACCCCGCCGAGGGCGCCCCCACCTCGGTCCGGCCCAGGCCAAACCGCCGGTGCAGGTTGGTGAACTCCAGGCAGGTCTCCGAAAGGGCGCGCGAGGTGCGGACGGCGATGATCTCGGCGAACCGCAGCTGGACCTCGAAATAGCCCCTCAGCCGCTCGGCCTGCTCGCGGCGCGCCTCGATGATCCCACCCATGGGGCGAGCCTACACCGTCGCCGCCCCGACGCGTCAACGCCCGCGCCGGTCCGCAAAAATGACGCCCCCGTCAGCTAGCCCTTGCCGAACGCTGTTCAAGTCGCGAGATGTGAGGGAACAGGCCGCAAGCCCCGGCCAAGGTGAGGAACACCCCATGAGCGAGAGCGCCACTCTGGACGCGGTCAAGGACGCCCGCGACGAGGTCTATTCCCTGCCGATCGAGAGCCTGAACGTCGCCCAGTCCAAGCTCTTCCGGGACGACGCCATCTGGCCCTACTTCGAGCGCCTGCGGGCCGAGGATCCGGTCCATTGGCAGCCGGCCAGCGACTTCGAGCCCCACTGGGCGGTCACCCGCTACAACGACATCATGGCGGTGGACACCAACCATGCGGTGTTCTCGTCGGAGGGCGGCATCAGCCTGGGCCCCAGCGAGGAGATGATCGCCAAGCTGGTGGCCAGCGGGGCGCAGATGACCGGCGGCGCCTTCGGCGGCGGGGCCGGGCCCACCATGTTCATCGCCATGGATCCCCCCAAGCACGACGAGCAGCGC
The DNA here is from genome assembly GCF_031425575.1 of Phenylobacterium sp. GTDB lineage: Bacteria > Pseudomonadota > Alphaproteobacteria > Caulobacterales > Caulobacteraceae > Phenylobacterium. Next base: position 12,045 of record NZ_JANPJP010000363.1, on the reverse strand, counting down.
AAGACCGTCAGCCCGGCCGTCTCGCCGCACAACCTGAAGATCATGGAGCCCCTGATCCGCGAGCGCGCCGGGATGATCCTCGACAGCCTGCCGATCGGCGAGCCCTTCGACTGGGTCGACAAGGTCTCCATGGAACTGACCGCCATGACGCTCGCCACCCTGTTTGGCATGCCGCAGGAAGACCGCCGCAAGCTGACCCGCTGGTCGGACACCGTGATGTCGCGTCCGGGCGACGGCGTCGTCGACTCCTGGGAGGAGAAGCGCGCCGAGATGAGCGCCTATGCCGGCTACTTCCTCAACCTGTGGACGCAGCGCAAGGCCAATCCCATCGAAGGCGACATGGTCTCCATGCTGGCCCACGGCGAGGCCACCAAGGACATGAACCAGTTCGAGTACCTGGGGAACATCATCCTGCTGACCATCGGCGGCAATGACACCACCCGCAACACGATCTCCGGCTCGATCTACGCCCTGAACAAGCACCCCGACCAGTACGCCAAGCTGCGCGCCAATCCCGACCTCATCCCCTCGATGGTGTCGGAAACCATCCGCTGGCAGACCCCGCTGGCCCACATGAAGCGGGTGGCGACCCAGGACTACGAGCTGGGCGGCAAGACCATCAAGAAGGGCGACAATGTCGTCATGTGGTACGTCTCGGGCAACCGCGACGACAGCGTCATCGAGAACCCCAACGCCTACATCATTGACCGCGAACGCCCCCGCCAGCACCTGTCCTTCGGCTTCGGCGTCCACCGCTGCGTCGGCAACCGCCTGGCCGAGCTGCAGCTGAAGATCATCTGGGAGGAAATCCTCAAACGCTTCCCCGACATCCAGGTCCTCGAAGAACCCCAGCGCGTGCCCTCGACCTTCGTGAAGGGCTACAAGTCCATGCAGGTGATGATCCCGCGGAGGCTGTAGGGGGCTTCGGTCTCCGCTCTCAGTACGGCGGTCACGTCTTACCGGGCGCGTTCAGGAACCAACGGACTCCGAGGTTAGAAGCAGCTCCGCCAGACTCCGGGCCCGGTCAGCCGGTTCGCGGCCCGGCTCTTGCAGCGCAGTAACCAGCGCCCCGTCGACGAGAAGCGCGAAAGCTGGCGCGAGCTTCGCGCCCTCCCAACCCGCGCCATCGAGTATCGCCGCCAGCTGGTTGGTGTTCGACGCCCGGTGGCGCGCAGCGGCCAGGTGGGCCGGGTGGCTGGGGTCGGCGACCTCCACGACCGCGTTTATGAACGGGCAGCCGCGGAAATCGCCGCTCTCGCAACGCTCGGCGACGGCGTCGAAAATGGCCAGCGGCCGGTCCTTGGGATCGGGCGCCAGCGCCTCGACCCTGAGGCCTAGCCAGCTGCTCCAGTCCTGATCTTGCTTCTCAAGGAAGGCGACGATCAGGTCATCCTTGGCGGGGAAGTGGCGATAGAAGCTCGCCTTCGCCACCTGGGCGCGGGCGATGATCAGGTCTATCCCAACCGCGCGCAGGCCCCCGGCATAGAAGAGTTCGGTGGCGGTGTTCAGGATCCGCTCGCGCGGCGATCCAGTCAGCTCTGCGGTCATGACGCGACCCTAAAAAGACAGGTCTGTCTCGTCAAGTCTTGACGACATACAGACAGGTCTGTCTATATGTGTGGGCGGCGTGTCGCCGCTTACGGAGTGGATCATGGCTAAGGTCGCAGTCGTTTATCACAGTGGGTATGGGCACACCGAAACCCTTGCCCGAGCCGTCCACCGAGGCGCGGAGGGTGTCGGCGGCGTCAAAGCCACCCTTGTCGCGGTCTCTGACATCGATGACGCCTGGGAGGTGCTGGATGAGGCCGACGCCATCATCTTCGGCGCGCCGACCTATATGGCGAGCGCGTCTGCGCCCTTCAAAGCCTTCATGGACGCCACCGCCAGCCGCTGGGCGGAGCAACGCTGGAAGGACAAGCTCGCGGCGGGTTTCACCAACTCGGCGGGCATGAACGGAGACAAGCTCAGCACGCTCGGCCAGTTCAACCTGTTCGCCATGCAGCACGGGATGGTCTGGGTGGGTTTGGGCCTGCTGCCCGGAAACCACACGAGCGCGGGTTCCCCAGATGACTTGAACCGCCTGGCCAGCTTTCTGGGCGCCATGGCCCAGTCAAACGCCGACCAGGGCGCAGACCTGGTTCCGCCGGCCTCAGACCGTCGAACCGCGGAGCATCTCGGCGTGCGGGTGGCGGAGGCGGCCCTGCGCTGGCGCAATGATGAGGTGCGCGAACTCGGGCTCCAGCCCGAGGCGGTCGCCTGATGCGCGGCCCGGTTCAAGCTGGGGAGAGCTTCAGCGCCGTGCTGGAGGTGCTCAACGGCTACTTCGACGGCCTCTATCGCAGCGACCCCGGATTGCTGGCCGACGTGTTCCACCCGAAAGCGCACTACGTCTGCGCGACCGATGGCGACCTCCTCTATCGGGACATGGCCACCTACCTGCCCATCGTAGGCGACCGTCCGTCGCCGGCAAGCCTGGGCGAGACGCGGCGAGACCGGGTGCTCTCCATTGAGTTCGCCGGTCCCGTCACCGCCTTGGCGAAGGTCGAGTGCTCGATCGGCCCCAAGCACTTCACCGACTTCCTCACCATCATCTTCGTGGACGGCCGCTGGCGGATCATCTCGAAGGTCTTCCACTACGACCTGATCACCTCGATCATCCCGGCGCTCACCCTCGAAATCGCAGAAGGATAGCTCCATGCCCTACGTGAACATCCAGATTACCCGGGAGGGCGCCACCCGCGCCCAGAAGGCCGAGCTCATCAAAGGCGTCACCGACCTCCTGAATACGGTCCTACAGAAGGACCCGGCCAGCACCTTCGTCATCATCGAGGAGGTGGCGTTGGAGGACTGGGGATGGGGCGGTCTCCCGGCGCTCGAGTACCGCGCGAAGCTGCGCGCCGACCAGGGTTAGGGACGGCGGACAGATGGAGACCCTCACCAGCGCTGGCATGGCCGTTCCCGTGATCCAGGCCCCCGGTCCCGGATTTGCGGTGACACGGCGCGCGGTTCCATCCGATGATCCCCGGCCAGAGCCGTGGAGGACCCGCATGACCCACCGCATCTACAGGATGAGCGTCGCCAAGATCTATCCGGCCCTGGTGGCCAAGGCGCAGCGCAAGGGGCGCACCAAGGCCGAGGTCGACCAGATCATCCATTGGATGACCGGCTACGATGACGCCGGCCTCGCCGCCCAGCTGGCGGCGGACACCGACTATGAGAGCTTCTTCACCCAGGCCCCGGCGCTCAATCCGGCCCGCGCGGACATCCGCGGCGTGGTCTGCGGCGTGCGCGTCGAGACGATCGCCGACCCGGTGATGCGGGAGGTCCGCTACCTCGACAAGCTCATCGACGAACTGGCCAAGGGCAAGGCGATGGAGAAGATCCTGCACCGGCAGCCCGCCAAGGTCTGACCGGCGGAGCGCGCGCGTGGCCCATCCACCGGAGTTCGCTGCCGCCACACCGTTGTCAGCAACCCGGCGCCATTCTCACCGGATCACGAAACCAAAGAGGGACGAACCGATGTTCACCGGACGCTGCCACTGCGGGGCCGTCACCTACGAGATGCCCGAGGAGACGATCCACCTCGCCCTGTGCCACTGCACCGACTGCCGGCGCGCCTCAGGGGCGCCCATGGTCGCCTGGGCCATGGTCCCCACCGATCAGGTGAAGATCGAGGGCGCGACGCGGGTCTACGCCTCGTCGGAAGCCGGCCGCCGTCACTTCTGCGAGGCCTGCGGTACGGGCCTGTTCTACACCAACGAGGCGGTCTTCCCCGGCCTGATCGACGTGCAGACCGCGACCCTCGATGACCCGGGCGCCCTCCAGCCGACGGCGCACATCCAGGTCGCCGAACGCATCAGCTGGATGGCCACGGCCCACCAACTGCCTGCGTTCGAGCGGTATCCGGGCTGACGGGTCCGCGCGGGTCCGCCGACCGCCCGACGATTGGAAGGTCCGCTGCAGGCCCGTCTGCGAGATGGCCGCTTCCGGCTCAAGTGAGATCGGCTGCTTTCGAGCCAGAAACGACCCGAGCGCGGGCATCACGGCCGCCGCGCCAAAGTTGGTCCTTATCCGGTAAGAAGGTGCGTAATGTGCATCGATGGAATTGTTGGCGCATACACGGATCGTTCTCTGGGAAGGCGGCAGCCTTTGGGTCGTGGATGCCACTCCGGTCACAACCCCCGAGCCTCGGTCGACCGAGCCCCATGCCCATCACGCAATTCAGGTGACAATTGGATTGGGCGGGACGTTTCGGCTCGCCACTGGCGGGATTGAAGTCCGCGGGGAGGCCGTCGCGGTCGCGCCAGATGTTACCCATGTCTTCGAGGCGGAAGGGCTGGTGGCGATCGTCTTTGTCGAGCCCGAAAGCCGCACCGGCCGGGCCATATTCAGAGCGCTTTTTGACGGTCGCGACCTGGCGCCTGTCCCGTCCGAAATGCTGGCTGATTTTGGCGGCAGGATCGCTGCGAACTTTCGGGACCCTGAAGGTAAGAATGACGCTCTCGTACAACTCGGGCGCGGGCTGGCCGCCTCTATGGCGGGAAGCACTGCGGCTAGCGAACCCGATCCTCGGGTTCGCAAAATGATCGCATGGGCGGCCGGGCAGCTTGATGGGCCGGTAAGCCTTGCTGACGTCGGAGCTATTGGCGGGTTGTCGGCCCATCGGCTTCGGCATCTGTTTGTCGAACAGACCGGTCTGGCCTTTCGTACCTACCTCCTGTGGTTGCGACTTACCCGTGCCCTGGAACGTCTGGCGGCCGGCGCGTCATTGACCCAGTCCGCGCACGAGGCCGGCTTTGCGGATTCCTCGCACTTCAGCCGGACGTTCAAGCGGATGTTCGGCGTTGCGCCTGCGACGCTCCGAATCACGTAGCCTTTCCGTTCAAGTACGGCGTCAGACGCCGGTCTAAACCTCCGTCATCGACAACCGGAAACCCAGGAGGTTCCAATGACCGACCAAACCATCAGCCAAGCCTGCCGCTGCACGCCCACTTGCGCCTGCACCAGCTGCGACGCCAACAGGTGCGACTGCGCGCCGTGCATCTGCGGAAGCGATTGCGCCTGCACACCTAACGCCTGCCCGGCGTCCTGACCCTTACGCCACCTGGTCCTCTACGCCGGCCGCGGCAGGCCTGAGGACCAGACTGGGCGCCCGCCCTGAGCGGGATTGGAGAGACCCAAATGGAATATGCAGTGGGCGTCGCGCTGGCTCTTGGCGTGGCTGTTTTCGCCGCCAAGGCCGGGTTTGACCGCGATCGAGCCTTCTATCCTACGGTGCTGGTGGTGATCGCTTCCTACTACGATCTGTTCGCCGTTGTCGGCGGGGCCCTGCCGGTGCTCGTGTTGGAATCTGCCATCTTTGTGGCTTTCGCGGCGGTCGCCCTTGTCGGCTTCAAACGAAACCTCTGGCTTGTCGTGATCGCCCTGATCGCGCACGGCGCGTTCGACTTTGGACATGGCCGTCTCGTCGCCAATCCGGGCGTGCCGACCTGGTGGCCTATGTTCTGCTTGGCGTTCGACTGGATGGCGGCTGCGGCCTTGGCCTGGCGCCTGGCGCGAAGTGAGCCGCACGAGAGTGCGGTCGGGATCGTCCCTGCCGCGCCCGAAGGTTTTCGCTCCCGAATACGGCCGCAAGTGGCTGCCGAACTGTCAGCGGCCCAGTCGGCTGAGCACGCCGGGAAGTGGGCGGCCGCCTTTCGCCACCTCGAACGCGCGCATGTTCTTGGCCAAGCCTCGACGATCGAACATACCCGCGTGCACGCACGAATGTTTGCATGGGCCTTGCGCCATCGGAACCTGAGGGAAGCCGCCGCGCAGATCCTTCGCATCGCAGGCGCAGCGACCAAAACCCCGTTTGGACTTGTTCCTTCCGGCAACACGGGGGGTGCTGACGTTAGCGCTTTCCGGTCGCTCCCAGTTCCACAAGACCTGGCCGCCGCCATCGCGGTCGCTCGGCCACCTCAAATCGGCCGCCGCGTCGGCCTGGCAATTGCAATTGGCTTTCTGATGGCCGGCGTCGTTGGCGCTCACGCCGTGATCGCCGCGCCCGCCGACACCCGTGTGGCGTCAGTGGAAGGCCGCAACATCGCCTATCGAGTCCTGGGCGCAGGCAAGCCGGTAATCGTCATGGTCTCCGGCCTTGGTGACGGAATGCAGTCCTTCAAGGACGTAGCCCCGCAGCTCGCTGAAGGCGCAACCGTGATCCTCTATGATCGAGCGGGCTATGGCCTAAGCACTGCGGCATCCGGCCCCGCCGATGCAAAGGCGGCAGCCCTCGATCTAGACGCTGTGCTCACGCAGTCCGGCGTCCCCGGACCGTACATCCTCGTCGGACACTCTCTGGGCGGCCTCTATGCTGAATACTATGCCGCCACCCATGCCAACCAGATCGCTGGACTGGTCCTCGAAGAGTCACGCCCGGCGGATTTCTCGCGCCGATGCGAAGCAGCGCGCATACCGATGTGCACCCCCACGCCTGCAATGATGAGGGGGTCCCCACAAGGTGCTCGGGATGAAGTCGCAGCGTTTGCCTCGACACTTGCGCAGGTAGAGGTGATCAGTCCGGCGCGGGATAAACCTGTACTGGTCATCTCCCGCCCCTTCGGTCAAAAGCCATCTCCGTTCGAGACCTTGTGGACCGAAACGCAAGCTGATCTCGCTAGGCGGTATGCTGGCGCAACGCACCTCACCGCACCGGGTGGCGGACACTATGTGCACCGTCAGCAGCGTGCTTGGTTCGTCTCCGTTCTGCGCCAATTCGGAGGGACGATCGGGAGCGCGCGATGATCTCCTTACACGTCATCCTCTAGCCGATACCTGAGCTTCGCAGCCGCTGTGACGCGCCGCCGATCTTCGGATCGGCGGCGCGTCATATCCGGAGCCGATCGCCCGGCTCAATTTTCCAGGCTGCAATCCTCCCATCTCAGACCTTCCAAGCGTCCGCCCTAGCTCACCTCGCGCCCCGTGGACCGCGCCTCGAAATAGCGCACATCGGCTTCGTCACGGTCCCAGTCGGCCCGAGACGCGCAGAACAGGTGGGTCCGCACCCCCTTGCCCAGCGGGACGTCCAGGGTGCCCGCCGTGACACAGATGTTGGTCTCGTCGGTCTCGGCCGGCAGCGGCGTGCCGCAGGTCTTGCAGCGGGTGATGGCGTAGGTCTCGCGCAGGGCGAAGGTCTCCCCATGATCCTCTCCCTTCACCCACCGGAATCGGTCCCGCGGCACGATCAGGATCGCATTGCCCACCGAACCCGACGCCTTGCGGCACAGGGAGCAGTGGCAGACCCAGACGCCGTCCAGATCACCGTCGATCTCATAGGCTCGGGCGCCGCAAAGGCAGCTGCCGGTTCGTATAGTCATCGGCTTTCCAACCCTTGCAGCCATCGCCTGTTTGATATGGCCCGCACCACAGCGTGAAGCCCGCGGGAAGGCAACGGCGCCCCTCCATTGAACCCCCGGCGAAACGGCGTTAGCTGTAGCGCATATTCAAACAGCCGTTCGCGGCGCTCATTTCCAGGACGATCTCATGAAGCTCTATTCCGGCGACCTCTCCCCCTATTCCGCCAAGGTGCGGATGCAGATCTACGCCAAGGGCATCTCCGACATCGCCATTGAACTGCCGCCGGGCTTCCTGACCGGCGAGTTCCACAAGACCTCGCCGCTGGCCCGCATCCCGGTGCTCGACCTCGGCGGCGATGTGATCCCGGAATCCGAGGTGATCTGCGAGTACCTGGAGGAGATCTATCCCCAGAACTCGATGCTGGGCGCCACGCCCCGTGAGACCGCCGCCATCCGCACGGTGTCGCGCATCGCCGACATCTACCTGATGAACAACATGTTCATGCTCGCGGGCCAGGGCCGCGCCTCCACCCGCAGCGACGATATCGTCAAGCTGCTCTCGGGCCAGGTGATCCGCGGGATCAAGGCGTTGGAGCACTATATCGGGACCGACGGCTTCGCGGTCTCCGGCCGTCTGACCATGGCCGACTGCACCCTGGTCCCGGCCCTGTTCCTGGTGGAGAACGTCATCCCCACCGTCGGTGTCGAAGATCCGATCCCGGCCTCCCCCAAGGTCGCCGCCTACTGGGCCGCCATCCAGAAGAACGAGCACGCCGCCGCCACCCTGGTGGAACTCCACCGCGGCCTGGCCGAACGCCGCGAACTCATCGCCAAGATGGCCGCCAAGGAAAAGGCCAAGGCTGCCGAGCAGGCGTAGCGCCGCTCCGACCCGCGCGGGAAGGGGCCGCGGCCGACCGTCCGCTGCGTCAGGCGGCTTCGGCCGCGAACGCCCGGTTCAGCGCCTCCAGGAAGTCGCCTGCCTTGAAGGGCTTGGACACGAAGTCGTTCATGCCGGCGTCGAGGCAGGCGTCGCGGTCGCTCTTCATGGCGTTGGCGGTCATGGCGATGATGGGGACGCTGGCGACCGGGCCGGGCAGGGCGCGGATGCGGCGGGTGGCTTCCAGGCCGTCCATTTGGGGCATGTGAACGTCCATCAGCACCAGGTCGTAGGCGCGCGTCTGCACGGCGGCCAGGGCCTCGAGACCCGTGCGCGCGACGTCCACGCTCAGGCCGACCTGGCGCAGGATCTCGGTGGCCAGCAGGATGTTGATCTCGTTGTCCTCGGCCAGCAGGACCAGGGCTTCCGAGGCGTCCTCCAGCTGCAATGGCTCGGCCGAGGAGTCGGGATGGGCCTGCGCCGCGCCGTCGGCAAGCAGAGCGCCCAGGGCCGAGACCAGGGCGGCGCGCCGCACCGGCTTGGACAGGAACAGGTCGTAGCCGACTGCGCCGGCCGGAGGCTCGCCCATCGAGGAGGCCATGACGATCGCAAGCTCGCCGAGCTCGGGCCGGCTGCGGATCTCGGCGATGGCCTCCTCCCCCGAAACGCCGGGCATTTGGTGGTCCATCAGCACCAGCTCGAAGGGCGCGCCCTGCTCCGCCGCCGCCGCCAGGACCGCCAGGGCGGTCGCGGCGCTCTCGGCCTCGGTCACGTGTGCGCCCTCCGCGGCCAACTGCTCGCGGAAGATGGTGCGGTTGAGCGCCAGGTCGTCGACCACGAGGATCTTGGCGCCGGCCAGGCTGTGGGCGACGGCGGGGGCCATGACCGCGGGCGTCTCGCCTAGCGGCGCCTCGAATTCGAACCAGAAGATGGAGCCGCCGCCGGGGCGGTCAGCGACCCCGATGCGGCCGCCCATCAGCTCCACCAGCTGCTTGGAGATGGAAAGGCCCAGGCCGGTGCCGCCGTACTTGCGGGTGGTCGAGCCGTCGGCCTGCTGGAATTTCTGGAACAGCTTGGCCTTCTGCTCCTCGGTCAGGCCGATGCCGGTGTCATGCACCTCGACCCGCAGCAGGGCGGCGGCTTCGCGCGGCTGGCTGGCCGACAGCTGGACGCTGACATGGCCCGCCTCGGTGAACTTGATGGCGTTGGAGGCCAGGTTCAGCAGCACCTGGCGCAGGCGGGTGGGGTCGCCCTTGAAGGCGTCCTGTGTCTCGCAGTCGGCGTAGTAGGCGATCTCCAGCCCCTTCTCGGCGGCCTTGGGGGCGAGCAGCTCGACCACGTCCTCCAGCAGGGAGGACATCTGGAAGTCGATGACCTCCAGCTCGACCTTGCCGGCCTCGAGCTTGGAGAGGTCGAGGATGTCGTTGATCAGGCCCATCAGGGCGTCGGCCGAGGTGCGGACCGCTTGGGCGAACTTGCGCTGCTCGGGCGTTAGGTTGGTGCGCAGCAGCAGGTCGTTCATGCCGATCACCCCGTTCATGGGGGTGCGGATCTCGTGGCTCATATTGGCCAGGAACTGGCTCTTGGCGACGTTGGCGGCCTCGGCCTCCTCCTTGGCCTTGAGCAGTTGCTGTTCGGCGCGCTTGCGCTCGGTGATGTTCTGCATGGCCCCGATCAGGCGAAGGGGCCGGCGCTGGTCGTCGGAAATCAGGGCCAGGTTGACGGCGGACCAGACCTCAAGCCCGTCGTCGCGCAGCAGCCGGTACTCGGGGTTGAACAGCTCGCCTTCCTTCAGGTGGCGCCGCCAGGCGGCGCGCACCATGTCCAGGTCGCGCGGGTCGACGTTGGCGTAGATGTCGGTCTCGAGATCCTCGAAGGTCTTGGGCGTGGTGAAGAAGGTGTCTTCGGCGCCGGCCTTGATCAGCTCGCGGCGCTCGTAGTCCATCTCCCAGACGTGCATCTGGGCCATCTTCATCGCCAGTTCCAGGCGTTGCTCCGAGCGGGCGCCACGGTCGCGCTCCTCCTCGGCCAGATGCTCGGCGGCCTCCGAACGGGCGAGCGCGGCTTGCAGTTCGGCCATCATGGCCACGGTCTTTTCACGAACCTCGGTCGCGTCGGCCACCATCCGCTTGGTGACCACCGCGATCGCCAAGGCCGTGAGCCCGAAGGCCGCCAGCGACAGGGTGACGCCGAGCGCGCCCCTCAGGTCGAGGCGACCGGCGACGATCGCCACGGGGATCAGGATCGGCGGCAGGGCGCCGCCCAGCCACACCGCCCGCGAGGCCCAGCCGAGCGATCCGGCGATCACCGTCAGCGAGCCGGTGGTGACGGCGAGGAAGACATAGGCCGCGGGGCCGGGCGTCAGGATCACCGCGCCGGCCGGCGCGGCCATCCACACGGCCATCCGCAGGCCGACACAGCCTGCAAGGATGGCGACGCCCGCCGGGGTCTCACGGCGGTCGGCGGTGGGCAGCCAGCGTGCGTAGAGCCGCTGCAGCGCCAATTCCAAGACCACCGACGCCGCCAGCCAGGCGACCGCATAGGTCCACTGGCTGATCAGCGCGACGGCGCCCGCCGACAGCAGATGGGGGATGCCCGAGACCTGCCAGGGCTGGCGAAGCCCCTGCAGCGTTACGCGATAGGCGCGCGCTGTCCCGTCGGCGAAGGTGACCGCCTGCTCGGAAGGCTCGACTGACATGGCTAATCTACTCCCAGATCGGCGACAGTCGCCCGGGGAGGTTACCTTCTGATCAAAACCGCCCACGTCTTGAGCGCGGCGGTTGGACGCACGTGCCTTGGGGTGGATGATGATGCTGTTGATTTCTTTGGCGGTTGAGGCGCGGATCGTAAACCCACCGGCTTCGCCGGAAACCCGCCGAGCGCCCGTCACCGGCGCGCCCGCGCAAGCCTAATCTTCGACGCCGCGCATCCGCCGCGCCAGGTCCTGCAGCCTCGCCCGCAAGGACACGATTTCCTCGCCCGGCAGATCCAGCGCGCAGGCCAGCGCGAACGGCACGCCAGCCGCCTTCTCCTGCAGGGCCCGGCCGGCGTCGGTCAGGGTGATCTGCACGCGGCGTTCGTCGGCTGCATCACGGGTCCGCTTCACCAGCCCCGCCGCCTCCATGCGTTTCAGCAGCGGCGTCAGGGTGCCTGAGTCGAGACCCAGGGCCTCCCCCAGGTCGCTCACCGTGCGCGGGGCCTTTTCCCAAAGCGCCATCATCGCCAGGTACTGGGGATAGGTCAGGCCGAGCGGCTCCAGCAGCGGCCGGTAGGCCCGAGTTACCAGCCCCGTCGCCGCATAGAGGGCGAAGCAGAGCTGGTTATCGAGACGCAGTTGTTCGGCGACACCCTGAGGGTCACTTGCCGGCGTATGTCGGTCGTCGGTGGTCTTGGTGGCTTTGGGACTCATTGCGCCCTTACGGTTATCGCAACATCGACATTGCCGCGAACCGCATTCGAATAGGGGCAGACCTGGTGGGCCGTGGCGACCAGGGCCTCGGCGGCCGCCTGGTCAAGGCCTTGGGTCTCCACATCCAGCGCCACGCCCAGACGGAAACCGCCCTCCGCGCGCGGGTGCAGTTCGACCGTGGCGGTCACCGCGGCGCCGGTCAGCGCGATCTTCTGCTGGCCGGCGATGAACCGCGCGGCGTTCTCGAAACAGGCCGCGTAGCCGGCGGCGAACAGCTGCTCAGGGTTCGTCGCCCCGCCCTTGCCGCCCATCTCCCTGGGCAGGGCCAGGTCGACCTTCAGCAGGCCATCGAGGCTTTCGACATGGCCGGCGCGGCCGCCGACGGCGCGGGCCTGGGTGGAATAGAGGGCGGGCATGGGGTC
>NZ_JANPJP010000362.1:0-3588 GCF_031425575.1 Phenylobacterium sp. | reverse complement strand
CCCGGCCGAGCTGCTCTATCTCGGCGGCATCGGCACCTATGTGAAGGCCCGCACCGAGGGCCACCTCGAGGTGGGGGACAAGACCAACGACGCCCTGCGGGTCAATGGCGCCGACCTGCGGGTCAAGGTGGTCGGCGAGGGCGCGAACCTGGGTTTCACCCAGGCTGGCCGCATTGAGTTCGCCCTGAAGGGCGGCAGGATCAACACCGACGCCATCGACAACTCCGCCGGGGTCGACAGCTCCGACCATGAGGTCAACATAAAGATCGCGACCGGGATTCTTGAACGGACCGGCGTTCTGACCCGCCCGAAGCGCGACAAGCTGCTGAAGTCGATGACCGATGACGTGGCCGCCCACGTCCTGGCCCACAACTACGACCAGACCCTGGCCCTGTCCCTGATGGACCTGGACGCCGCCGGCGAACTGGACCCCCACGCGCGCTTCATGCTGTCCCTGGAGTTCGCCGGCCGCCTGGACCGCACGGTGGAGGGCCTGCCCGACGCCGCTGTCCTCGCCGCCCGCGCCGAGTCGGGCCTCGGCCTGACCCGGCCCGAGGAAGCCGTCCTGCTGGCCTATGGCAAGCTGGAGCTCTCCCACGACATCGTCGCCTCCCACGCCCCCGACGACCCGCACTTCGAGGCGGTGCTGGAGGGCTATTTCCCCAAGGCGCTGCGCAAGTACGACGACGCCCTGCGCAAACACCGCCTGCGCCGCGAGATCATCGCCACCGTGGTGGCCAACGATGTGATCAACCGCTGCGGACCGAGCCTGCCGTCCCGGCTGATGGCGGCGGCCTCCTGCGACCTTCGCGCCTTCGTCGCAGGCTACGAGGCCGCCAAGGCGGTCTTGGACCTGCCCGCCCTTTGGGACGCGGTGGCGGCCCTGGACCCCAAGATCCCGGGCCAGACCCCGGCGGCGGGACAGATGGCCTTGTTCCGCCGCCTGGCCTTCACCCTGCGCGGCGAGACCTTCTGGCTGGCGCGCCGGGCCGGGCGCACGGGCGCCAGCGTGGGGGACCTGATCAAACGCTACGGCCCCGGCACCGCGATCCTGCGCAAGCTCGGCCCCCAGGTGCTCTCGGAGGTCGAGCAGATCCGCACCGCAGCCCAGATCGCCAAGCTGGTGGAGGCCGGGGCGCCCGAGGTTCTGGCGGCCCTGGTGGCCAACCTCCAACCGCTCACAACCGCGGTGGATCTGGTGGACCTAGCCGAGGCCTCCTCCTGGGGCCTGCCCAATGTGGCGCGTCTCTACCACCAGACCGGGGCGGTCTTCGCCTTCGACCGCCTGCGCGCGGCGGCAGGCGGCTTCACAGCCGGTGACGCCTTCGAGCGCACCGCGGTCCGGCGCCTGCTGGAGGATCTGCTGGCCGAGCAGGCGGTTCTGACCCGGTCGATCATGACCTTCGTCGCCGGTCCCCAGGCCGGAGAAACCCCGGAAGCGGCGCGCAAGGCCATCGCCTCCTGGACCGCCCTGCGCCGTGAGGCGGCCGAAGCCGCCGCCAAGTCCATCGCCGAGATCGAGGCGGCCGGCGGCGGCTGGACCTTCGCCAAACTCACCATCGCCAACGCCGCCCTGCGCGAACTGGCGGCCAGTGCGACGCTGGAAAAGAAATCCTAGGCCGAAAGCTCCGCCCGGCGGCACCAGCGGTCAAGGTCCCGTTCCCGGCCCATGAGCGCCAGGCCCGAAGCGATGGATTCCAGCTCACTGCCGCTCTCGATCCGCGCCGGGTCAAACCGCCGTTGGAAGATGGCGCGCACCGCCGGCACCAGGGACGAGCCGCCGGTGAGGAAGATGCGGTCGATCTGCCCCGGCGCCAGTCCGGCGTCGGCCAGGGCCTCGTCGACGGCGGTCTCGATCAGCCCTAGCTCCGGGGCGATCCAGCCTTCGAACTCTGTCCGAGCCACGTCGCGGACGATCTCGATGCTGCCCGCCTCGAAGCGGAACTGAGCGCTGGTGTCCCGCGACAGAGCCTCCTTCAACCGGCTCACCGAACGGTACAGCAGGTAGCCGTAGTTCTCGTCCAGGGTCTCCACCAGCCGGGCGATCTTGTCGGGCTCGACCGCTTCGCGAACCAGCTTGCGGATCTCGCGCATGTCGCGGCTGGCGCGCATCAGGGCCAGCTGGTCCCAGCGGGCGAAGGTGGAATAGTAGCGGTTGGGGATCGGCAGGGTCTTGCCGAACGACGTGTAGCTGGTCCCCTTGCCCAGCTCCGGCGACACCAGATGGTCGATGATCCGGTAGTCGAAGGCGTCGCCCGCCACACCGACTCCGGACCGCCCCAGCGGGGTGGACTGGATCTCGCCGTCCTGGCGGGAGAAGCGAATGATCGAGAAGTCGCTGGTGCCGCCGCCGAAGTCCCCCACCAGCACCGTGGCGTCCTCCTTGAGTTCGCGGGCGAAGAAGAAGGCCGCCCCGACGGGCTCGTAGGCGTAGAGGATCTCCTTGAACCCCAACCGCGCGAAGGCTGTCTCGTAGCGGCGCAGGGCCAGCTCCGGATTGGGCGCTCCGCCGGCGAAGGTCACCGGCCGCCCGACGATCACCCGGTCGGGCAATTCCGAGAGCCCCGCCCCCGCGTGGTCGCGCATCTTCAGCAGGAAGGCCGAGAGCAGGTCCTCGAACTGGTAGCGCCGGCCGATGATCTGGGTCTCGGTGAAGCTCTCCGAGGCCGCGAAGCTCTTGAAGGACTGGATGAAGCGGGTCTCCAGCGGATCCTCGACATAGGCCTCGATGGCCCAGGGCCCGGCCTCCACCGTGCGGTCGTTGGGATGGTCGGCCGGCGCGTGGAAGCTGATCGCCGAGCGGAAGGCGAAGAGCTCCCCCTCCGGCGCCGGGAAATTGACCAAGGTCGCGGGCCCGGCGTCGCCGGCCAGGGCCACCACCGTATTGGTGGTGCCGAAATCGATGCCGATCGTCCCGGCCATGGCGCGTTCCTTTGAGAGGGTGAGAGGCGACGGATCCCCACCCACCCGAACGGCGCGCGATCCGCTAGTTCGTGAGGCAGGCCCGACGCATCAGGCCTCCACCAGGTCCTGCTCATAGGCGGCCACGGTGGCCATCTGCAGGATGCGGCTGACCGAGGCCGAGAGCGGGCAGATCTGCACCGACTTCGACAGGCCCAGCAGCAGGGGCCCTATGACCGTCGCCCCGCCCACGGCTTGCACCAGCTGGGTGGAGATGGCGGCCGAGTGGATGGCCGGCATGATCAGCACATTGGCCGGACCGGTGAGGCGCATGAACGGGTAGTTGACCCGCCTTGCCGGATCCAGCGCCAGCTCCGGCGGCATCTCGCCCTCGTACTCGAAGTCGACGTCCATCTCGTCGAGCATGGCCACCGCGTCGCGCACCTTCTCGCTGCGCTGCCCCATGGGGTTGCCGAAGGTGGAATAGGACATGAAGGCCACCCGGGGGGTGTAGCCCAGGGTCGCCACGGTGCGGGCCGCCTGCAGGGCGATCTCCACCAGCTCGTCGGCCTCGGGCATCTCGGTGACGTTGGTGTCGGCGATGAACAGGGTGTGGCCCTTGGCCAGCACCACGCTCATGCCCATGACCCGGCCGTCCGGCAGCGGGTCGATCACCTGCAGCACCTC
>NZ_JANPJP010000361.1:0-7525 GCF_031425575.1 Phenylobacterium sp. | reverse complement strand
TCCGCCTGCGGCGCCGCGAGCCGCATCGCGGCGGGTACGGCGATGTAGGAGGCCGATCCGGCCAGGATCGCCAGAAGCGCCCCGTCGCCCACATCAAGGCCGGCCCATCGGGCGATGAACAGGCACGAAACCGCGGAGAGCATCGGAAACCCTATGGCGAAGCCCAGGAGGGGGGGCGTCAGTTTCCGACCACCGGCCATCAAGCTGCGGGCCGCGACCAGGCCCGTATCGAGCAGGAAGAAGCAAAGGGCCCCTTGGAACAGCGGGCCGACAAAGACATCGAGCTTGGCCAGGCCTGGCGGTCCCGAAACCAGCCCCACCATGAAGCTGCCAAGCAGCATGACGGTGGCGGCGCCGAACACGACTTCCCTCATGACGCCCACCTGCCCCAAGGCGCCGCCCGGGCGACCCGAAGGCCCCGCGGCGGAGCGATTCAGCAGCAGCAGCGCCGTCAGGATGGCGGGCGCTTCCATAAGGGCGAGGACCGCGGCCATGTAACGCCCCGGCGCCAGGCCTTGTGCGGCCAGGTAGGCCTCTCCCGCCGCGAAGGTGACGACCGAGACCGAGCCGTAGGTCGCCGCATGGGCGCAGATCGTCGCATGGTCGAGACGTGAGATTTTCTTGAGGACGACGTAGGCGACGAGCGGCAGCAGCGCACTGAGCGCGACGCCGAGGCCGGCCGCCACCAGGAAGTCGCCGTCCAGGCCGGCCGTCCTGGCCTCCGCCCCGCCTTTGAACCCGATGCACAGCATCAGATAGAGCGCCACCGACTTGGCCACGGGTTCCGGCACGGCGAGGTCTGATCGTGCGAAGGCCGCGCCGGCGCCGAGCAGGAAGAACAGAACCGCCGGGGTCGTCAGCAACGCGAGGCCGGGTAGGGTTTCGAGCATGGGTCACCATTCGGGAGTTGGGGCGCGCGCTCTTTGGCCTCGACCTTGACCTCACTCCAGTTTATTTCAGTCATGGTCGACATAACGAATGGTTATGAAATGCCAAACCGACTGGTGAACCTCGACCTGGAGCTGCTGCGCGCCTTCGTCGCCGTGGTGGAGACCGCCAGCTTCACCCGGGCCGCTGCGCTGTTGGGACGGACCCAACCGGCCGTCAGCCTGCAGATCCGGCGTCTGGAAGACCAACTCCGCGCGCCTCTCCTCGACCGGACCGGCAAGTCCATCAGCCTGACCCTGGAAGGCGCGGTCCTGCTGCCGCAGGCGCGCCGGTTGCTCCGCGTGAATGACGAGATCGTCGCGAGCCTCGGCGAGGGCGACCTCGAAGGCGAAGTGCGGTTCGGCGCGCCCGAGGACATCGCCACGCTGCACCTTCCCGCCATCCTGGGCGGCTTCGCGCGCAGTCATCCGAGGATCACGCTCGCGGTGACGGCGGACTACACGGCGAACCTTCTGGACCAACTGTCGCGCGGCCTGCTGGATCTGGCGCTCATCAAGCGAGAACCCGTTGGCCCGGAGCTCGGGGTTCGCGTCTGGCGCGAGCCGCTGGTGTGGGTGGCGCAGGACGCCGCGATTCTTGAGACCAAACCCCTGCCGTTGATCATCGCCCCCGCGCCGGACATCTACCGCAAGCGAGCCCTGGCAGCCTTGCAGGAGGCCGATATTCCCTTCCGCGCCGCCTTCACCTCCCCCAGCCTCGCGGGCCAGATGGCGGCCCTGCGGGCGGGCCTGGGTGTCGGCGTGCTTCCGCTGGCCATGGCGCCGCGCGAGCTCATCGTCCTCGGCGAACCGCTCCCCAAGCTCGCTGACAGCGAGATCGCCCTGGTCACCGCGCGCGGCGCGACCGAGGGCCCCGCAAAGCTGTTGGCCCAGGAAGTCCTGCGCACCCTGGAACGAGGCGCGACGGGACCCTGATCCCGCCCAGGCGAAGGCCGCGTCGGCGCTGGCGCTCGATTCCACGGCCATAAGCGAACCTTATGGGCTTCATCGCGCATTCTCATTGGCGATATGGAGCCGGGTTCGGCATCCTGTTTATGCGGCCCGGGCCCCTCTGACGATCATCCTGATCGTGATGTCGGATCGCATCGGGTGCGCTCGATGACGGGGTCCTACTGCTCTCTCCCCCTTCGAACAAAGGCGCCTTAGCGTCGAGTGCGCCCTCCTCGAGAAGGAGTGGCTCCATGTTGTCCATCATACTTGCGCGGCTGCGTCGCCTGCGGCTGCTGGTGCAGGCCGCGCTCACGTCTCCCAGGGTCAGGCGCAACCGCCGCGCCGTTCGCGTTTCCCGGCAGGACAAGCCTAAGGGCGCCGGGCTTTGGCGGTACAGCGGACAGCCCACGCTGCGCCCCACGATGTGGGGCCGCGCCCTCGCCCTTCAGCCGGTCAGGTCGCGCAGACGCTAGCCAGCTATCCATCAAGACTCTGGACCGCTCAGGAGGCGCCCATGACATTGACCACCCAAAAACATCGAACTCCCCCCGCCATCTCGGCGACCGACGTCTGGACTCCAGGTGACGAGATCGAAATGGACGCGCTCATCGCGGCCTGCGCCCTCGTGGCGCAGGCTGATGGCTGGGTCACACCAGACGAACGCCAGCGCACGGTCGAACGCATGCGCAGATCGCCGGCTGTCGCCGTGTTTGGCGTTCAGGAGGTCCTGCTAGGCTTCGAGAGCCTCAACGAACGCTTTGATCGGGATCTCGACGATGGCGTCGCAGCGGCCGAGGCAGCCGTGCGACGTCTCGCGGGTCGACCAGGCCCGTCGCGGTTGCTGGTTGAGACCGCCTGCGCGGTCGCCGAGGCTGACGGGGGCTTCGACGCCGAAGAGCGCGATGTCGTCCTGCGGCTCTGCGACCTGCTGGATCTAGAGCCTGCCACGTTCGAGATCGTGGCGGATCAAGGTCGTCAGCCATGAGGATCGGACCTCCCGCCATACCTTACTGGACTGCCGCCATGGCCGCCCAGCTGACCCAGACCGTCGGTCAGGCCGCAGGTCATCGCAGTGTTTCGACCGAGCGTCCGGTCGAGCCTGCCAACACCGTCAGTGACCACACGACCTTGCGTCGCGTGAGCCCGCACACGTTCGACATTCGCGTCTGATCACCGACGCTTACCGGAGCCTTCATGGACTTTCTAACTCAGGACTTTCTATCAAAGCCGATCTGGATGTGGGCGAGCTTCCTCGGCCTCGTCGTCGTGCTGCTGGTGCTCGATCTCGGCGTCTTGCACCGAAAGCATCGCGAGATTGGCGTCCGCGAAAGCCTGCTGATGTCGCTCGGCTATCTCACCCTGGGCGTTGGTTTCGGGGGATGGGTCTGGTTCACCCTCGGCGCCCAGTCCGGCATCGAGTATCTGACCGGGTTTGTGGTCGAGAAGAGCCTGGCGATGGACAACGTCTTCGTCATCGCCATGATTTTCGGATACTTCGCCATCCCCCAGAAGTATCAGCACCGGGTGCTGTTCTGGGGCATCCTTGGCGTCATTATTCTTCGCGCCATCATGATCGCCGGCGGCGCCGCGCTCGTCGCGGAGTTCTCCTGGCTCCTCTATGTCTTCGCGGCCTTCTTGATTTTCACGGGCATCAAGATGCTCGCCATGGCCGACAAGTCGCACAACCTTGCCGACAACCCTCTTCTGCGGTTGATGAGACGCCGTTTGCGAGTGACCGACGAGCTGCACGGAGAACGCTTCTTCGTCAGGCTGCCAGATCAGAAGACTGGCCGGCTGGCGACCCATGTGACCCCGGTGTTCATGGCCTTGCTGCTTATCGAGATCGCAGACGTGATCTTCGCGGTCGACTCGGTCCCGGCGATCTTCGCCATCACCACGGACCCCTACATCATCTACACCTCCAACATCTTCGCGATCCTTGGCCTGCGGGCGCTGTATTTCGCCCTCGCCGCCATCATCCATCGCTTCGCCTATCTGAAGCAGGCGCTGGCTGTGCTGCTGATCTTCATCGGCTCGAAGATCTTCGTCGCCGATCTGCTGGGGTGGGAGAAGTTTCCGGCCGCGGTGTCCCTGGGCGTCACTTTCGCCATCCTCGCCAGCGGAATCGGCTGGTCGCTCTGGCGGACCCGCCCGGGGGTCGCTGCAGCAACCCCACCCGCGGCTTAATCCTAACCCTTGAAGGGAGCTTCCCATGGAAAAGTTGAATCCGACCCTGGACCAGGCCCTTACCCGGCCCAACATGGCGATCGACGCCGGGCTTCGGGGGTTCATGCTGGGCGTCTACAACAAGATGGCCCTTGGCCTTCTGGTCTCGGCGGGCCTGGCCTGGACCACCTCGGCCTGGGCGCCGGCGCGAGACGCCCTGTTCGTCGTCTCGGACGGGCGTCTCTCGGGCTACACCCTGGCGGGAACGATCCTCGTGTTCGCGCCGCTCATGGTCCTGCTGGGCTCGGCATTCCTGATGCGGAACGCCTCTGCGAGGACCGCCAGCGCCCTCTACTGGACGGTGGTGGCGCTGATCGGCGCATCGTTCGGCGCGCTGGCCTTGCGGTACACAGGTCAGAGCCTGGCCTCGACCTTTCTGGTCACCGCCACGGCCTTTGGCGCGCTGAGCCTCTATGGCTACACCACGAAGCGTGACCTGACCGGCATCGGCGCTTTCCTGATCATGGGCGTCGTTGGTCTGCTCATCGCCAGTCTGGTCAACCTCGTGCTACAGTCATCGCTGTTGATGCTGATGATCAGCGGCATAGGTGTGCTGATTTTCGCCGGTCTGACCGCCCATGACACCCAACGCCTGAAGTTGACCTACTACCAGCTCGGTGGCGACAAGGCCGCGCTGGGCTCCGCGACAAGCTTTGGGGCGCTGAGCCTCTACCTCGACTTCGTGAACCTGTTCCAGTTTCTGCTGGCTTTTCTTGGTCAGCGGCGCTGACGCCTCTTCTTGGGAGATCAAGCTATGCCGCTGCTACTGTGCCCCAACGACAACGCCGCGATGACGACCGTTAACCGCGACGGGGTCGAATTCGACATGTGCCCCACCTGTCGTGGCGTCTGGCTAGACCGCGGCGAACTGGAGAAACTCATAACCTCCGGGGAGGCGCCAGGGCGTCCGGCGCCATCTGCGCCCGGGTATCAGCGACCGGCGCCCAGTGAATACCGTTCGGAGAACCCAGGCCGATACGACCGCGACGACGACGGCTATCGCAAGAAGAAGCGGCGCGACATCTTCGACATTTTTGATTGATGCACCGTCCATGACCCTGCCGTCCCAGCATGACCGCCTCGTCCTGAGGCGACCGGACGATTGGCATGTCCATCTGCGCGACGGCGATGTGCTGTCGGCTGTCGCGACCTATACGGCGCGGCAGTTCCGGCGTGCCATCGTCATGCCAAATCTCGTTCCACCGATCTCAACCGTTGCAGCGGCTGAAGCCTATCGCGAGCGGATCAAGCGGGCTGTCGATCCCGCCTTGAGGTTCGACCCGCTGATGGTCTGCTACCTCACAGATGAGGCCGACCCCGGCGAAATAGCCCGAGGCTTCGCCAGAAAGGTGTTCGCCGCTTGTAAGCTCTATCCGGCGCACGCCACAACGAACGCGCAACACGGGGTCACCGATATCTACAAAGTGTTTCCCGTCCTGGAGCGCATGCAGCGCATCGGCATGCCCCTTCTGATTCACGGTGAAGTCACAGACCCGACCGTCGACATCTTCGATCGCGAAGCTGTCTTCATCGAGCGGGTTTTCTCCAAAATCAACGTCGCCTTCCCAGGGCTCAAGACGGTTTTCGAGCACATCACAACGGCTGACGCGGTCTCGTTTGTCATCGGCGGCGGGCCAAGTCTTGCGGCCACGATCACACCCCATCACCTTCGAATGAACCGCAATGCGATGTTTGAGGGCGGCATCCGACCGCATCACTATTGCCTGCCCGTGGCGAAGCGCGAGTCGCACCGTCTCGCGCTTCGGCGCGCGGCGACGTCGGGATCACCGAAGTTCTTCCTGGGCACCGACTCTGCGCCGCATTCGGTCATGCAGAAGGAATCGGCATGTGGTTGCGCCGGCATCTTCAACGCCCCGTTTGCGATCGAGAGTTACGCCATGACCTTTGAAGAGGAAGGGGCTCTACATCGCCTTGAGGGGTTTGCATCTGAGTACGGACCGGCCTTCTACGGCCTTGCACCGAATAGCGATCAGATCGTTCTCGAACGGCGATCGGTGGATGTGCCCGCGAAACTCATCGATGCGTCGGAGGCGTTCGTCCCATTTCATGCCGGCGAGACGCTGCCCTGGCGCTTTGCAGGCCTCGCAGATCAAAAGGCCTTGCGAACAAAAGGCGAAGCAGGTCTGGCGCTCCTCGGGCGCGAAGAAGAGCCGAACGGTCAAGCCGGCTGACCAGCCCCCGTCTTCCTCCAGCCGTTTGGCGGATCAACAGCCCACAGAACTCGGGCGCTTGCCCCGAAGTCGCAAAAACGGCCCCCGATAGTCCTGCGGCGGCGCTTGCATCTGGAACAGCTTGGCCATCGTATCGATGGGGCGTCGGAACGCAGGCCTCGCCAGAGGCCGCGCGCGCGCGCCAGAGTTCAGGAGTGGAGACCCGGTGACCAAGACGCCTCCAGACGACGCGCGCGACGCGCAGCCGGTTTCCGCGAAGATCCGCGCCCGGCTGAAGGCCTCCAAGAAGCGCTTCCACGCCAATGACAACATCTCGGCCTTCCTGGAGCCTGGGGAGCTTGAGGCGCTGCTGGCCGAGGTGGAGGGGAAGTTCAAGGGCGTGCTCGACAGCCTGGTGATCGACACCCAGAGCGATCACAACACCCAGGAAACCGCCAAGCGGGTGGCCAAGATGTACCTGACCGAGGTGTTTCGCGGGCGCTACGCCCCGGCGCCGCCGGTCACCGAGTTTCCCAACGCCGAGGCCCTGAACGAGCTGATGATCGTGGGCCCGATCACCATCCGCAGCGCCTGCAGCCACCATTTCTGCCCGATCATGGGCAAGCTGTGGGTGGGGCTGATGCCCAACGAGCACTCCAACCTGATCGGCCTGTCGAAATATTCCCGCCTGGCCGAGTGGGTGATGTCACGCCCCCAGATCCAGGAGGAGGCCATCACCCAGATGGCCGACCTGCTGATGGAGAAGGTGCGGCCCGACGGCCTAGCCGTGGTGATGCAGGCCGATCACTTCTGCATGCACTGGCGTGGCGTGAAGGACAACGAGACCATGATGATCAACAGCGTCATGCGCGGCTCCTTCCTGAAGGACCACAACCTGCGCAGCGAGTTCCTCTCGCTGCTGAAGCACCGGAGCTGAGGATGCTCGTTCGCTGCCTGTACGCCAGCCGCCCGTCGGCCGCTCTTCAGGGTCCGGGTCTGGACCTGATCCTGGAGCAGTCGCGCAAGAACAACCCCGCGCTCGGGATAACCGGCCTGCTCTGCGTGTCGGAGAACCTGTTCATCCAGGTGATCGAGGGCGGCCGGGACGAAGTCTGCGAACTGTTCAACGCCATCGTGCGGGACGACCGCCACCAACAGGTGCGCCTGCTGACCTATGAGGAAATCTCCGAGCGCAGGTTCGGCAACTGGACCATGGGCCATGTGAGCATCGCCAAGCTCAACCCCGCCCTG
>NZ_JANPJP010000360.1:0-37822 GCF_031425575.1 Phenylobacterium sp. | reverse complement strand
AGCTTCGCGGTGACCGTAAGTTCGCCGACGATTAGGCGATCATGGGCGGCCTGGGCCGCTTCCGCGGCCAGCCCGTCGTGGTGCTGGGCAACGAGAAGGGCCGCGACACCGTCACCCGCGTGAAGCACAATTTCGGCTACGCCCGGCCGGAGGGCTACCGCAAGGCCATCCGCCTGTTGGAGATGGCCGAGCGCTTCCACCTGCCGGTGATCAGCTTCGTGGACACCGCGGCGGCCTATCCTGGCGTGGGTTCCGAGGAGCGCGGCGTCGCCGAGGCCATCGCGCGCGCCACGGAGAAATCCCTGATGCTGGCCGTGCCCATGGTGGCCGTGGTCACCGGCGAGGGCGGCTCCGGCGGCGCCATCGGCACCGCCTGCGGCAACCGTGTCCTGATGCTGGAGCACGCTATCTACACCGTGATCCCGCCGGAGGGCGCCAACTCCATCCTGTGGCGCGGAGCGCGCACCGCCGAGGAGGCCGCCAAGGCGCTGAAGATCACCGCCCAGGATCTGATCGGCATGAAGATCGTCGACCGGATCATCGCCGAGCCTGCGGGAGGCGCTCACTCCGATCCCGAAGCCACCATCGCCTCGGTGGGCGACGCGGTGGAGGAGGAACTGGCGATCCTGACCAAGATGACTGCTCCGGAACTCAAGAAGCAGCGGGCCGAGCGCTTCTACGCCATCGGCCGGAGCGGCCTGCAGTGAAAGTCCTTCTGATCGCAGCCTTGCTTGCCCTCCCTGTTTCGTCCCAGGCCGCGGCCCCCAAGTCGGCTCTCGACCGCTGCCTGGACTCTCCGGCCGGGGGCAGCACCATGGGCCAGATCCAGTGCATCGGCGACGCCGTGGCGATCCAGGACGCGCGGCTGAACAAGAACTACGCCAAGGCCATGAAGGGTCTGACCCTGGAGCAGCAGGCCAGTCTGCGCGCCGCCCAGCGCGCCTGGATCGCCTTCAAGCAGGCGGACTGCCAGTCCCTGCAGGACGACGCCTGGGGCACGATGTCCCGGGTGACCGCCAACATGTGCGTGCTGGACCGCACCACCGAACGCGCCGACGAACTGGCCAACTATCCCGACCGCTGACCGTGTGGGGGTGATCATGACCCCCTTTCGCGACTACGCCGGACCTTCGGACCTGCGCGCCATGCAGGGCCTGACCCAGCGCGTCTGGTCGGAGCGCAGCCCCTTCCATATCGGCAACCTGGCCTGGGAACGGTTCGAGCATGTCGGGCGCGATCCCGAATGGCCGACGCGGCTTTGGCTGGAGGGCGACATGGTCCGCGCCTGGGGTTGGATCCAGGACGGCGGTCATCTCTATTTCTAGATCCACCCGGCGCGCGCCGACCTGTTTGACGATGTCTTCGCCTGGTTCGAGGCCACGGCGGCCGGCGACCTAACGACGGTGGCTCTCGACAATGACCCGGATGGCTTGGCCAGGCTGGCCGGCCGCGGCTATCGCGCGCTCGGCGATGAGCACCCCTTCGCCCTGCGCATGTCCCGGCCCCTCGACGACCTGCCGCCAGTGGTCCTGCCGGGCGGCTTCCATGCGCTTTCGATGGCGCAGGTCGGGGATCCCGAGCGGCGGGCGTTGGCCCACCGCAACGCCTGGAGCCGGATCGCCGGGCGCGAGCTCGAGCCGCCTGGACGCTCCCGCGTCACCGGCGAGAGTTACCGCCAGGTGATGGCGGCCTTTCCCTACCGCCCCGACCTCGACTGGGTGATTGAGGCGTCCGACGGCCGGCTGGCCGCCAACGCCTGCCTCTGGCTGGACGAGGTCCATGGCGCGGGCCTTTTCGAGCCGGTGGGCACGGACGCCGACTTCCGCCGCCTTGGCCTCGGGCAAGCCGTCTGCCTGGCTGCGCTTCACGCGCTGAGGGCCGCCGGGGCCCGCATCGCCCTGGTGGGGCCGCGCGGCGACAACGGCTATCCCGCCCCCCGCGCGCTCTATGCGGGCCTCGGCTTTACCGCCTATGCCAGGGACATCGTCCACGCGCGCAAACGGCTTGCTTGACCCGGCGTCGCCGGTTTCAACTGTCTCAAACATCTGTTTGGGAGGACGTCATGGCCCTGAAGACCCGTTTCACCGAGCTCGTCGGGATTGAACATCCGATCGTCCAGGGCGGCATGCAGTGGGTCGGCCGCGCCGAGCTGGTGGCGGCCGTGGCCAACGCCGGCGGCCTGGGCTTCATCACTGCGCTCACCCAGCCGACCCCGGACAAGCTGCGCGAGGAGATCGAGCTCTGCCGGTCGCTCACCAAGAAGCCCTTCGGCGTGAACCTGACCATCCTGCCCGCGATCAACCCGCCGCCCTATGCCGAGTACCGCCAGGCGATCATCGATTCAGGCGTGAAGATCGTCGAGACCGCCGGCAACAAGCCGCAGGAACACGTCGATGAGTTCAAGAAACACGGCATCATCGTGGTCCATAAGTGCACCAGCGTGCGCCATGGCCTGTCGGCCGAGCGCATGGGCGTGGACGCCATCTCCATCGACGGGTTCGAGTGCGCCGGTCACCCGGGCGAGGACGACGTTCCCGGCCTGATCCTGATCCCGGCCGCGGCCGACAAGATCAAGATTCCGATGATCGCCTCGGGCGGCTTTGGCGACGCGCGCGGTCTGGTGGCGGCCCTGGCCCTTGGCGCCGAGGGCGTCAACATGGGCACCCGCTTCATGGCCACCAAGGAAAGCCCGATCCACCAGGCCATCAAGGAACAGATCGTCGCCAACGACGAGCGCTCCACTGACCTGATCTTCCGCACCATGCACAACACCAGCCGGGTGGCTCGCAACGCGGTCAGCCAGCAGGTGGTGGCGCTGGAGAAACAGGGCGCCAAGTTCGAGGACGTCCGCGAACTGGTGGCCGGCGCCCGCGGCCGGAACGTCTATGAGGTCGGCGACAACGACGCCGGCATCTGGTCGGCGGGCCAGATCCAGGGCCTGATCCACGACATCCCATCCTGCGAAGAACTGATCAGCCGGATGGTGCGTGAGGCTGAGGAATTGATCACCGGGCGCCTGGCGCGGTTCGTCAGCGGCAAGCAGATGGCCGGCGCCTGACAACCGCCCCAGACGCCGACCGGTGGCGGACGCCCAGGGGCGTGGTTAGCGGATAGAGGCCAAGACCTCGCCCAATTCGTCGACGGACTCCGGCGTCGTGGCCCACGAGCACATGAAGCGCACCGAGCCGTCGATGAACCGATAGACGAACCAGCCGGCGGCATGAAGCCGCTCCAAGGTGGGTTCGTCCATGGTCACGAAGACCGCGTTGGCCTCCGCCGGGTGGGCGATGGGGAAGGGCATGAGCGCCGCGAGCCGCTTGGCCATCGCGTTGGCGTGGGCGGCGTGACGTACGAAGGCGCCGTCGGCGAGCATCCCAATGAAGGGCGCGGCGTAGAAGCGCCCCTTGGACGGCAGCTGCCCCGACTGTTTCAGCCGCGCGTCGAAACGGTGGGCCAGGGCGGGGTCGAAGATCACCACCGCCTCCGACGGCGTCATGCCCGATTTGGTCCCCCCCACCACGAGGATGTCCACGCCCAGGGTTCTGATGGCCTTGAGGTTGAAGCCGGCCGCCGCCGCATTGGCCAGCCGCGCCCCATCGAAAAGGACGCGGTAGCCCTTGGCCTTCACCGGATCGATCAGGGCCTTCAGTTCGGCCGCCGAATAGACCGTGCCGTACTCCGTGGCGTTGGTGACCGACAGGGCGGCCGGCGCCTGCCAGTGAGGTTGGTCGGGCGCGCCCAGGGGCCTCGCAAGTCCGGTCGGGTCGATGCGACCCGACGCGCCGGGCAGGGTGATCATCCCCAGGCCGTGGCCGAAGAAGCCGGGCGCGCCCGTCTCGTCGGTGGCGATGTGGGAATGCTCGTGGCAGAGGACGCCCTCGAAGGGCTGGCAGAGGGTGGCCAGCGATATGGCGTTGGCGGCCGTACCTGAGGCGACGAACCGCACCGTGGCGTCGGCGTCCAGCAGGGCGCGGACCGCGTCGGCCCCCGCCTTTGTGATGTGGTCGGAGCCGTAGCCGGAGGTGACGCCGGTATTGGCCGCCACCAGGGCGTTCATCGCCTCGGGCGTGGCGGGGGCGGTGTTGTCGGATGCGAAGTCGTATCGGGCCATCCGCCGAATAGAACCGATCGCCAGCCGTTGAAAAGAGCTAGACGCCCTTTCCCCAGTCCCGCACGTCGGCGACGAACAGGTCGGGCTCCTCCATGGCTGCGAAGTGTCCGCCGCGGGGCATCTCGGTCCAGCGGGTGATGTTGTAGGCGCGGTCAGCCCAGCTGCGGGGCGGGGCGGTGTAGAGCGGTTCGCCGGGGAAGTTGGCGAAGGCCGTCGGGGTCTCGCAGCGCTCGCCTTCCTTGAAGGCGATCCCGCCTTCCTCCAGCAGGCCGCGATAATACCAGGCGCCGGTCGCGAAGCTTCCCGTCATCACATAGATCATGATGTTGGTGAGCAGGCGGTCCTTGGGGTGGACCACGTCCAGCGGCTTCTCCCGCAGGTCGGACCAATCGTGGAAGCGCTCGGCGATCCAGGCGGCCTGGCCCACCGGATTGCCGGCCCCCATCCAGGCCAGGGACTGGGGCTTGGAGGCCTGCAGACGGAAATAGGCGCCCATGACGTCCATCATGGCGCCCTGCCGGGTAAGCCAGGCGATCTCGTCGGGGGTCTTGGGACCGCCGAAGGGGCGGAAGGCCATCATGTTGAGGTGGATGGCGCGCACGGTCTGGCCGTGGTCGTGACCCAGCCACGAGGTCACCATGGCCCCCCAGTCGCCGCCCTGGGCGATGTAGCTGGGATAGCCCAACACCTGCGTCATCAGGGTGTTGAACAGCCGCGCGGTGGTCCTCTGGCCGATCGGCTTGGCAGGCTTGGACGAGAAACCGAAGCCCGGCAGGGACGGGACCACTAGGTCGAAGGCGTCCTTCGAATCGCCGCCGAACCGCGAGGGGAAAGCCAGCTTCTCGATGGCGCCCCAGAACTCGTAGTGCGACCCTGGCCAGCCATGGGTGATCAGCAGGGGCCGCTTGCCACCGGCCTCGCCGATGACGTGCAGGAAGTGCAGGTCGTAGTCCTCGACCCGTGCGGTGAACTGCGGGAAGCGGTTGAGCTCGGCCATGGCCGAGCGCCAGTCGTAGCGCTCGGTCCAGTGCTCGCAGAGGCTTTTCAGATAGGCCGCGTCACAGCCATAGGCCCAGCCGTCGGCGACCTCGGGGATCGGCGGCCAGGGATAGGCGCGCACCTGGTCCAGCACGGCCTGGACGTCGGCCTCACGCCAAGTGACTTCGAAGGGTTGGATATTGGCCACGCGCGTTTCCCCATACTGTTGCGGGGAACCTCGGCCAGTGACGCAGGGGCGGTCAAGCCTTACGGACGCAGGCCTCGCGCGAGGGCGCCGTTCAGGTGACGGTGCAGCTCCCGCGCCGCGCCGGGTGGGATCTTTCCCGCCAGCTCCAGTCCCACCGCGCCGTGGGCGGCGGCCCAGAACATCTTTCCGATCTCCTCGGGATCGCCCTGCAGCACGCCCTCGGCCACCAGGGTCTTCACGTACTGGGTCTGGGTCTCGTGGGCGCGATGGCCGGCCGCCACCAGGTCGGGATAGTTTTCGGCATGGGGCTGATCCAGGTCGAACATCAGCTTGTAGGTCTGCGGATGTTCGAAGGCGAAGTTCAGATAGGCCTCGCCCACCGCCGCCCCCTTGGCCCGTGCGCCCTGCGTCTTGGCGTAGGCGTCCTCAAGCGCCTGGGCGAAACGGTTGAAGCCGTTGGTCCGCACCGCCGCCAGGATGTCCTCCTTGTCGGCGAAGTAGCGGTAGGGGGTCATGGGGCTGACTCCCAGTTCGGAGGCCAGCTGGCGCATGGTGACCGCGTCGGGGCCGCGCTCGGCGAACAGCTTCTCGGCCGCCTCGCACAGGCGCTCACGGAAGTCGGCGACATCGGTTTCGGACAGGACGCGGGGCATACCGGAAACTCTAGCAAACAAACTGCTTGCAAGGCGTTACCTCTTACGCGATAAATTTACAACGTAAGAAACAAAACGGGGGAGACGATGGCCGCTTGGGATCTGTTGGTGGACCGCAAGGACCTGCGCAAGGCGCAGATTGTCCAGGCGCAGGCGCCGCCCCTGGCGGAGGGCGAGGTCCGCCTGGAGGTGGAGCGCTTCTCCTTCACCGCCAACAACGTCACCTACGGCCTGATGGGCGACGCCTTCGGCTACTGGAAGTTCTTCCCGGCGCCAGACGGCCTGGGCCGCATCCCGGTCTGGGGTTTCGCCACGGTGACGGAGTCCAAGGTCGCCGATGCGCCGGTGGGCCTGCGCCTGTTCGGCTACCTGCCGATGTCCACCAGCTTCGTCATGCAACTGACCAGGGCCCGCAGCGGGTTCGTCGACCGCGCGCCGCACCGGGCCGAGCTGCCACCCACCTACAACGCCTACAACGAAGCGCCGGCCGATCCCCTGGACGACCACCGCGCCCTGCTGCGACCCCTGCTGATGACCAGCTTCCTGCTGGACGATTTCCTGGGGGAGGACGAAGACCTTGCCTCGCTGGTGCTCTCCAGCGCGTCCAGCAAGACCGCGCTTGGCCTGGCCTGGTTCGCCAAGGCCCGCGGCCGCGAGGTGATC
This sequence comes from Phenylobacterium sp., assembly GCF_031425575.1. Classification (GTDB taxonomy): domain Bacteria; phylum Pseudomonadota; class Alphaproteobacteria; order Caulobacterales; family Caulobacteraceae; genus Phenylobacterium. Next base: position 31,209 of record NZ_JANPJP010000360.1, on the reverse strand, counting down.
GGCCTGAGTTCCCCCGCCAACGCCAAGCTGATCGAGGGCCTGGGCCTCTACGACAAGGTCCTGACCTATGACGAGGTCGCGGCCCTGAAGACCCAAGGCCCCGCCGCCTTCGTGGACTTCGCGGGCGACCGCCAAACCACCGCCAAGGTCCACGCCGCCCTCGGCGGAAGCCTGACCCGTTCGATCATCGTCGGCGCCACCCACTGGGAAGCCGGTGGCGGCGGCCAGGTGGAGATCGCCGGACCCACGCCCGCCCTGTTCTTCGCGCCGGACCAGATCCGCAAGCGCATGGCCGACTGGGGCCCCGGCGAGGTCGAGACCCGCTTCGACGCAGCCCTGCGCGCCTTTGTCGCCGACAGCCCCTGGCTGAACCTGGTCGGACATCAGGGCCAGCAGGGCCTGACCGAGGCCTATCACATGGTCCTGGAAGGTCGCGTCCGACCCCAGGACGGCCACATCGTCACGCCGGCCTGAGCCGGTCACTTCGAGGGAGACACGCCATGGACGGCGAGGTTCGCATCAATCCCTATCTCGGCGGCAACTTCGCCCCCGTGCGGTCCGAGGACGACTTCGATCTGCCGGTCACCGGTGAGATCCCGGCCGGCCTGCGCGGCACCCTCTACCGCACCGGCCCGAACCCGCAGTTCCAGCCCAAGGACCCCAACTATCACTGGTTCACCGGCGACGGCATGCTCCACGCCTTCCGGGTGGAGGACGGCAAGGTCAGCTACCGCAACCGCTATGTCCGCACGCCCAAGTGGGAGCTGGAGCACGAGCACGGCCGCTCGCTGTTCGGCGGCTTCAACCCGATGCTCACCGACCCGGTCGCGGCCGGCAAGGACAGCGGCGTGGCCAACACCAACATCCTCTGGCACGCCGGCCACCTGTTGGCCCTGGAAGAGGGCCACATGCCCTTCGAGGTCGCGCCCGGAACCATGGATCCCAAGGGCTATGCCGAGCAGTACAAGGGCCGCGTCACCGCCCACCCGAAGATCGATCCCAAGACCGGCGAGATGGTCTGGTTCGGCTATGGCGTCGGCGACATGCCGCTGTCGGCCGGCATGAGCTACGGGGTCACCGACGCGAACGGCGTGGTCACCCGCCGCTCGGATTTCCAGGCGCCCTATTCGGCGATGATCCACGACTTCCTGGTCACCGAGAACTACGTCCTGTTCCCGGTCCTGCCGCTGACCGGCAGTCTCGAGCGGGCCATGAAGGGCCTACCGGCCTATGCCTGGGAGCCGGAAAAGGCCGGCTATGTGGGCGTCATGCGTCGCGACGCCGACGTCTCCACCATCCGCTGGTTCAACGTGCCCGCCTGCTACGTCTTCCATCCGATGAACGCCCATGAGGCGGACGGCAAGATCATCGCCGAGGTGGCCCGCTACGACGCCGCCCCGCTGTTCCCCATGGCCGATGGATCGGCCGGACTGCGCACCGCCGCGCGCCTGACCCGCTGGACCTTCGATCTGGCGGTCAACAGCGACGCCATCAAGGAAGAGGCCATCGACGATCTCGACTGCGAGTTCCCGCGCTTCGACGAGCGGCTGGCGGGCGGCGCTTATCGCCACGGCTTCTATGCCGGCGACACCAGCAATTCGAAGTCGGTGAAGCTGAACGCCATCGCCCACCTGGACCTCGCCACCGGCAAGCGCCAGGTCCACGCCTTCACCGGCGGCGACCTGACGTCGGAGCCGGTCTTCACGCCGCGTTCGGCCGACGCAGCCGAGGGCGACGGCTGGCTGACCGCGGTGGTCTACAGGGCCGCAGAGGACCGCAGCGACTTCGTGGTGTTCGACGCCCTCGACGTCGCCAAGGGCCCCATCGGCATGGCCCACATGCCGCGCCGCGTACCCTTCGGCTTCCACGGGAACTGGGTGGCTGACTGACTTAGAGCGGCCGAGGGCTTGCCCCTCGGCCGGGTCACCGCGATGGTCGCGCCATGAACATATTGGCGCGACCCGATCCTCGACCGCGTCCCCGCCTGCGTGCCGCCCTGCGCTGGGGGCTGGCGATCACCTACGTCGCTTTCGGGATCGTCCACCTGCGCAGCGCGCCCGGCTTCCTGTCGATCATGCCGTCCTGGGTCCCGTACTCGATGGAGGTGGTGCTGTTCACCGGGGTCTGTGAGATCCTGGGTGGCGTGGGCCTGCTGATCCCCCGCCTGCGATGGATTTCCGGCGTCATGCTGGCGCTCTACGCCATCTGCGTCTATCCGGCCAACCTGCATCACGCCTTCGGCCAAGCGGACGTGGGCGGCCTGCCGTCGAGCTGGTGGTATCACGGGCCGCGCCTGGCCTTTCAGCCGGTCTTCGTCTGGTGGGCCCTGTTCGCCGGGGGCGTGATCGACTGGCCATTCCGGAGGAAGCCCGCATGAAAGCCATCTGGTACGACGCCACCGGTCCGGCCCGCGAGGTGCTGCAATACGGCGACCGTCCGACCCCGGAGCCCGGCCACGGCCAGGCCCTGATCCGGGTGAAGGCCTCGGGCGTAAATCCCTCCGACGCCGGCATGCGCGCGGGCCCGGCCGCCATGGCCTATCCCCGCATCACCCCCAACAGCGACGGGGCTGGGATCGTCGAGGCCGTGGGTCCCGGCGTGGCGGCGGCCTGGGTCGGCAAGCGGGTCTGGTTCTACAACGGCCAGCGCAACGGCCGCGCCTTCGGGTCCGCCGCCGAGTACATCGAACTCGACACCGACCTCTTGATGGAGCTGCCCGACGGTGTGTCGTTCGCGCAGGGCGCGACCCTGGGCATTCCCTGCATGACCGCCCATCGCAGCCTGTTCGTCGCGGGGCCCGTCCAGGGCCGCACAGTGCTGGTCACCGGCGGCGCCGGCGCCGTCGGCCACTACGCCGTCCAGCTTGCCAAGTGGGCAGGCGCCACGGTGATCGCCACAGTGAGCTCGGAGGAGAAGGCCGAGCGCGCGCGGGCCGGCGGCGCTGACCATGTCATCGACTACCGCCAGGAGAAGGTCGCCCGGCGGGTCCGCGAACTGACTGACGGTGAGGGCGTCCACCACGTCGTCGACGTCGACTTCGGCGGCAATATCGCCACGACGCTGCAAGTGGTCAGGGTCAACGGCTCGGTGGCCTTCTACGCCACCAAGGGGGCCCGCGAGCCGGTGGTCCCGGCCGGCGCCTTGATGGGCCTGAACCTCGGCGTCCACGGGGTCTACCTGCCCATCACGCCGCCCGAGGCCCGCAAGCGCGCCCAGCAGGACATCACCCGCTGGATCGCGACCGGCGAGCGCATCCTCTCGGTCGCCGGCCGCTTCCCGCTGGAGGATTGCGCCGGCGCCCATGAGCTTGTCGAGGCCGGCGCCAAGGTGGGCACGGTGGTCGTCGAGCCGTGACGCCGGCCGAGACCGCCATCCGCGCCCGGCGTAAACTGACCAACAAGCTGATCGCCGCCCACGAGGCGCCCCGCCTGCGGCCCTTCCTCGCGCCCGACATCAACCTGATCGCCGGCGACGGAAGCTTGATGGTGGGGATCGAGTCGGTGCTGGCCGCCTTCGAAAGCCAGTTCCGCGATCCCAGCTTCGTCACCTATCTGCGCACCACCGAGGCCGTCCGTCCCGACCAGGACGAGGCGCGTGCGGCGGAGACCGGGACCTGGGTCGCCACCTGGCATGGATCGCCGACCCTGACCGGGACCTATCTGGCGGTCTGGCGAAAGGTCACCGGCCAGTGGGTGATCGAGTCCGAGCTCTATGTGACGCTCACCGAAACCTCGGACTGAGGCCCATGCAGTCCTGCAGAGCGGGTCTGCGAAACTGACCCCTCCCGCAACGGCCAAGCTCATCCCATATACGGGCTGTCGCCGCTCCCCCGGCGATGCTTTCTGCTCTTGGAGATACCCGTGAAAATCCTGTGGCCGCTGCTCACGCTGGGCGTGACGATCAGCATGGCGATGTCGACCTGGTCAGGTCACGCCTTCAGTTAAGCCTCTGACCGGCATGCCGCCGCGAGGCCCGTCTGTCGGCGCCGTCCAAAGCCCAGCGCGCTGGAAGATCAGCTCAGCAGGCGGCGGATGGTCTCGCGGACACCCTTCCACGGTGGCGCCATGCCGTCGGGCACGACCTGGGAGCTGAAGCCTTTGCGGGAGACCAGCACCTCGATGTACTCGGCCCGAACCCCGTGGGCCATGTCGTCCAGGGTCCAGATGGTGGTGGAGAGGCCGCTGGCCTTGTCCAGGTAGTCGGCGACGTCATAGCCCCAGTCCACGGTCACCAGCGACCCCTGCGGGTCGATGGGATTGGCGTGATAGACCGGCTCCAGCAGATGCTCCACCAGGCCCTCGCGGTTTCGCCGCGCGCGCCGGACCGAGGCCTTGGCCTTGTTGACGATGGGCACCGTGCAGATGTGGAAACCGCCGGGCTTCAGCGTGCGGGCCACCTCGGCGATCGCGCGGTTGGGCGCGAACAGATGCTCGAAGACATCCTGGGTCACCACAATGTCGAAGCTAGCGTCTGGGAAGGTCTGATTCTCCAGGTCCTCGCAGCGCCAGCCCCATTGCGGATGAGCGGTCCCCAGCGGCACGTCGGGGCCATAGTGGCTGGAACGGTAGCCTGGCGCCTCGGCGGCGAGCCGGCGGCTGGCCGCGGTGCCGGGTGAACTCTCGTGGATATCCAGCAGGCGCCAGTCAGGGCGCAGCTCGGCCAGGATCTTCATCAGGGCCCGCTCGCGGGGCGCGCTGCCGCAACCACCGCACAGGAAGTGATCCCGCAGCCACTCGTCCCGGGCGGTGAAGGTCACCGCCTGCTCGCAGACCGGGCAGACGCCTTGGACCTCGAGCAGGTAATCGCTCACCTAGACCAGGGTCCCGTGGCAGTGCTTGAACTTCTTGCCCGAGCCACAAGGGCAGGCCGAGTTGCGGCCGGTCTGCTGCCAGCCGTCGGGCAGGGCCGCGACGGGCAAGGCCTCGCGCTGCGCCACCGACAGGCCTTCGGGCAGGGCGCCCATCTCGGCCGCGTTCTCGCCGGTCAGCGGGTCCATGTGGACCTCGGTGTAGTTGCTCAGCGGCGCGGGCTCTTCCGGCTCGGCGTAGCTGAACTCCACCGTCATCAGCCAGCGCGTCACGTTCTGGCGAAGGTCCACCAGCAGCTTCTCAAACAGCGAGAAGGCCTCGGTCTTGTACTCGTTCAGCGGGTCGCGCTGGGCGTAGCCGCGCAGGCCGATGACGTTGCGCAGGTGGTCCAGGTGCATGAGGTGCTCGCGCCACTGCAGATCGACCATCTGCAGCAGGAAGCTCTTCTCGATATTGCGCATCTGGTCGGGGCCAACGGCGGCCTCCCGCTCCACGGCGCGCGCGTCGGCGGCCTGCTGGAGGCGCTCCTGGATCTCCTCGTTGGCGATGCCGTCCTCGGCCGCCCACTGGGCGATCGGCAGGTCCATGCCCAGCATGCTCACGACATGCTCGTGGAGGCCCACGACATCCCACTGCTCAGCATAGGCCTTGGGTGGCAGATGCCGGGTCACCAGGTCCTCGATGGTGTCCTGGCGCATCTCCGTGATCACCTCGGAGAGATCGACGGCGTCCATGAATTCGGCGCGCTGCTCGAACACCGCCTTGCGCTGGTCGTTCACGACGTCGTCGTACTTCAGCAGGTTCTTGCGGATCTCGTAGTTGCGCTGCTCGACGCGCTTCTGGGCTGTGGCGATGGCGCCGTTCAGCCACTTGTGTGTGATCGCCTCGCCTTCCTGGACGCCGAAGGTGCGCATGATCCCGTCGAGGCGCTCGCCGGCGAAGATGCGCAGCAGGTCGTCCTCGCAGGACAGGAAGAACTTCGAATGGCCGGGGTCGCCCTGACGGCCGGTCCGGCCACGCAGCTGGTTGTCGATCCGGCGGCTCTCGTGGCGCTCCGTGCCCAGGACGAACAGGCCGCCGGCGGCCAGGGCCTGGACCTTCAGGTCGGCGATCTCGCTCTCGATCTCGGCCTTCCGCTTGATGGCCATCTCGGGCGTGACCTCGATGCCCAGGCCCAGCTGCTCGTCACGCCACTTCAGCACCCGCATATCGACGTTGCCGCCCAGCTGGATGTCGGTGCCGCGGCCGGCCATGTTGGTGGCGATGGTCACCGCGCCGGGGATGCCGGCGTCGGCCACGATCAGGGCTTCCTGCTCGTGATAGCGGGCGTTCAGCACGTTGTGTGGGACGCCCTTGACGGTCTTGCCCTTGGCGTCGGTGAAGCTGTGCTCCTTCAGCAGGGCCGACAGGGTCTCCGACTTCTCGATGGAGACCGTGCCCACCAGGATCGGCTGGCCGCGCAGGTGGCAGTCCTCGATCTGCTTGAGGATGGCCAGGTTCTTCTCGGCCTCGGTGCGATAGACCTCGTCGTCGTCGTCGATCCGCGCCACCGGGCGGTTGGTGGGAATCTCCATGACGTCCATCTTGTAGATGTCGCCAAACTCCTGGGCCTCGGTGGTCGCGGTGCCGGTCATGCCCGACAGCTTCCCGTAGAGGCGGAAGTAGTTCTGGATGGTGACCGAGGCCAGGGTCTGGTTCTCGGGCTGGACGTGGGCGCCTTCCTTGGCCTCGATGGCCTGGTGCAGGCCCTCCGACAGGCGGCGGCCCTGCATCATGCGGCCGGTGAACTCGTCGATCAGGATCACTTCGCCGGAGCGGACGATGTAGTCCTTCTCGCGGGTGTAGAGCACGTTGGCCCGCAGGGCCTGGTTCACGTGGTGGACGATCGAGACGTTGGCGGCGTCATATAGGCCCGCCGAGTCCTCGGCCAGGTGACCGCCGGACATCAGGATGTCCTCGATCTTCTCGGCGCCGTCCTCGGTGAGGATGACCTGCTTCTGCTTTTCGTCGTGATCGAAGGTGGTGAGATCCTTGATCAGCTCTTTCACTAGCAGGTCGATGGTCTTGTAGAGCTCGCTGCGGTCCTCGGTGGGGCCCGAGATGATCAGAGGCGTGCGGGCCTCGTCGATCAGGATGGAGTCCACCTCGTCGACGATGACGAAGTGGTGGCCGCGCTGGACCATCTCGCTGGCGTCATAGACCAGGTTGTCGCGCAGGTAGTCGAAGCCGAACTCGTTGTTCGTGCCGTAGGTGATGTCGGCGTTATAGGCCGCCTGGCGCTGGCCCTGGGACAGGCCGTGCACAATGTTGCCGCTGGTCAGACCCAGGAAGCTGTAGACCTGACCCATCCAGTCGCCGTGCAGCTGGGCGAGGTAGTCGTTGACGGTGATGACGTGGACGCCCTTGCCCAGCAGGGCGTTCAGATAGACCGGCGCGGTGGCCACCAGGGTCTTGCCCTCGCCCGTCCGCATCTCGGCGATGCCGCCCTGGTGCAGGACCATGCCCCCCACAAGCTGCACGTCGAAATGGCGTTGGCCAAGCACCCGCCGAGCGGCTTCGCGCACCACGGCGAAGGCCTCCTCCAGCAGCTGATCCAGGGTTTGCCCCTTGGCGAGGCGCTCCTTGAACTCCGCAGTCTTGGCGCGCAGCGCCTCGTCCGACAGGGCCTGCATCTGGGGTTCGAGCGCGTTGATCTTCGCGACGCGGGCCGTCATGGCCTTGACCTTGCGGTCGTTGGAAGAGCCGAAGAACCGTTGGAAGAGCATGCGAGGGGGACGTCCGGATGATGCGGGGCGGCGGCGGCGGCCACACGAGACCCTTCGCCTGCCCGGAAATTCCGCTCTTTTCAGGGCGCGCGAGACTTAAGCAGCGCCCCACCAAGTGTCAACGCGGCTGGGGTGAGCAAGCCTAACGCTCAAGCTCGAGATTCGCCCAAAGAAAAGGCCCTCCCGGTGAGGGGAGGGCCGATCTCGTCGTTCAATTCGGCTTTCGAGGTCTAGTAAACTTCGAACAGGCCTGCGGCGCCCGCGGAAAAAGCGAAAGCGATTTCCGCCACCCGGAGTGATGGGGGGCCGCGGACGGGTTTTTCGAAGTCAGTAGACTTAGAACAAGCCAGCGGCGCCCATGCCGCCGCCGATGCACATGGACACGACGGCCCACTTGGCGTTCCGGCGCTTGCCTTCCTGCAGGACGTGGCCGGCGAGACGGGCGCCGGTCATGCCATAGGGGTGGCCGATGGCGATGGAGCCGCCGTTGACGTTGTACTTCTCAGGATCGATGCCGAGCTTATCGCGGGAATAGAGGCACTGGGAGGCGAAGGCCTCGTTCAGTTCCCACAGGTCGATGTCGTCGATCTTCAGGCCGTGGCGTTCCAGCAGGCGCGGGATCGCAAAGACCGGGCCGATGCCCATTTCGTCAGGCTCGCAGCCGGCCACGGCCCAACCCTTGAAGGCGCCCATGGGCGACAGGCCGGCCTTTTCGGCGGCCTTGGAGTCCATGATGACCACGGCGGCGGCGCCGTCCGACAGCTGGCTGGCGTTGCCGGCGGTGATGAACTTGTTGTCGCCTTCACGGACCGGCTTCAGCTTGGCCAGGCCTTCCAGGGTGGTGTCGGGACGGTTGCACTCGTCCTTATCGACCACGAAGTCGACGATGGACTCTTCCTTCGTCTCCTTGTTGACGACCTTCATCTTGGTCTTCAGGGCGACGATCTCGTCCTTGAACTTGCCGGCCTGCTGGGCGGCGGCCATGCGGCGCTGGGATTCCAGGCTGTACTCGTCCTGGGCTTCGCGGCTGACCTTGTAGCGCTCGGCCACGATGTCGGCGGTGTCGATCATCGGCATGAAGACGCCGGGATACTGTTGGAACAGGGCGGGGTCGTTGTTCTCACGCGAACCGCCGCCGCCGGGGAAGGACAGGCTCTCAACGCCGCCGGCCACGACCGCATCGGCGCCGTCGTTGCGCACGTAGTTGGCGGCCGTCGCGATGGTGTTCAGCCCCGAGGAGCAGAAGCGGTTTACGGTCACGCCGGAGGTGGTGATGGGCATGCCGGCCAGCAGGGCCACCTGGCGGCCGAGGTTGCCGGCGCCGTGGGCCACGTTGCCGATGACGCAGTCTTCGATCGCCGAGGCGTCGAGGCCGGACTTGGCCACCGCGTGCTTCACGGCGTGGGCGCCCATGGTCATGGTCGGGGTCATGTTGAAGCCCCCGCGACCCGACTTGGCGAGGCCCGTGCGGGCATAGGAAACGATTACGGCTTCACGCGTCATGAAATATATCCTCCCGGAAAATGGACCACGTCGGCCGGAATGTTTGGGGCCGCGCAGGTTAGATCGGCGGCAACCTTTGCATCCCGTGGCGTAAATGGCTAGGGACGGGCACTGCCTTCGGGCGATTTTCGACTTCGAGGTACGGTCGATGGCGTTGGGAAGTTTCACCCGCATTTCGCACCCGGTCCGCACGATGATTGTCGTGCTGGCGGCGACCCTGATGCTCGCTTCCTGCGGGAAGGGCCCTGGCGCGGAACATCCGCCCGAGCCCGGCGACGCCGCGGTGGCCAAGGTGGACGGCCGCACGGTGTGGGCCTCCGACGTCAAGCGCGAGGCGGTGGCCCAAGGCCTCATCGGCGAGGGAGAGCCCCTGGACGTTTCCTCCGACCTGTTCCGCCGGGTGATGGATGAGGTTGTGGATCAGAAGCTGCTGGCCAGCGAGGCGCTGAAGCGCAAGCTGGACAAGGACCCCGCCGCCCAGCGCCGCCTGGCCGCCGCCCGCGAGCGAATCCTGGGCGACATGCTGGTGGAGAGCACCGTCTCCGACGCCGTCAACGAGAACGCCATCCGCGGCCTCTATCAGGAGCAGCTGAAGCTCGCCAAACAGTCCGAAGAGCTCAAGGCCCGCCAGATCGTCCTGGCCAGCCTGGCCGAGGCCGACGCGGTCAAGAAGCTGCTGGCCACCGGCGCCTCCTTCGAGGCCCTGGCCATGGAACGCTCCACCGATGCGGCGACCCGCTTTAACGGCGGCGACCTCGGCTACTTCACCACCGACGTCATGCCCGAGGCCTATGACGCCAACCTCAAGGTGGCCAAGGCCGGCCAGATCGTCGGACCCTTCGAGGTGGACGGCGGCTGGGCCCTGGTGAAGGTCGAGGACCGCCGCCTGGAGCAGCCCATCACCCTGGAAGCCGCCCGGCCGCAGATCGTGCGCTTCCTGACCTATGATCAGGTTCGCGATCTGCTGGAGAAGCTGCGCGCCCGCTCCAAGATCCAGACCCTGATCCGGCCGCCCCAGGACGTGCCCGGCCAGCCCAAGGAGCCGGCCACCGCCCCGCCCGGAACGCCGGGCGCCGCGGCGGTCCCAGCGACCCCGCCCGCGGCCGGCGCCAAGCCTGTCCCCGCCACCCCCGCCGCCAAAAGCCCCGCCCCACCCGAAGCCAAGGCGGCCAAGCCATGACCCGTCCGCCCGCCAAGAAGCCTGCCGGCGAGTCATCGCCCGCCAAGCCGGCCGCCACTCCCAAGGCCGCGGGCAAGACGCCCGCCGCCATCGCCCTTGAGGTCGCCTCCAAGCCGGTGGAGGTGATGGGCCAGACCATCGAACGCGCCCGGGCGGCCTTGAAGCGCGCCGACAAGCAGCCCCAGGCCGACGCGCCCCCGGCCACTCCGGCGCCCGCCAAGGGCGTCCTGCCGGTCTCGCCCCTGGCCGTGCCGTTTCCGAAGATCCCGGCCATCGCCGGCGTGCAGATCGCCACCAGCCGGGCCGGCTTCTACAAGCACGAGCGCGAGGACCTGCTGGTGATGCGGTTCTCCAAGGGCACGTCCGCTGCGGGCGTCTTCACCCGTCACGGCATCGGCTCGGCGCCGGTGGACTGGTGCAAGAAGCATCTGGAGATGTCCAAGGGCGCCGATGCGCGGGCCCTGGTGGTCAACGCCGGCTGCGCCAACTCCTTCACCGGCAAGCCGGGCGCCGACGCGGTGCGCCGGGTGGCCTCGGCGGTGGCCAAGCGCTTCGACTGCCGCCAGCGCGACGTGATGGTGGCCTCCACCGGGGTGATCGGCGTGCTGCTGGATGACGCCAAGATCACCCAGCGCCTGCCCGACATCGAGGCCAGGCTCACCGACGATAACTGGGCCGGCGCCGCGCGGGCCATCATGACCACCGACACCTTCGCCAAGGGCGCCTATGCCGAGGCGATGATCGACGGCGAGAAGGTCAGGATCGCCGGCATCTGCAAGGGCTCGGGCATGATCGCGCCCGACATGGCCACCATGCTGGCCTTCGTGGCCACCGACGCCGCCATCTCTCCCACGGCTCTGCAGACGCTGGCCAGTCTCTACACGCGCACCACCTTCAACTGCGTCACCGTGGACGGTGACCGTTCCACCAACGACACCCTTCTGCTGTTCGCCACCGGGCAGTCCTCGGCGCCCAATATCAGCCGCGCCGGCGACAAGCGCCTGGCCGACTTCCGGGTCAAGCTGGAGTCGGTGCTGCTGGACCTGGCCCTGCAACTGGTCCGCGACGGTGAGGGCGCCAGCAAGTTCGTGAAGATCAACGTCACCGGCGCCGAAAGCCCGGCCTCGGCCCGCAAGATCGCCCGCACCATCGCCGAGAGTCCCCTGGTCAAGACCGCCTTCGCCGGCGAGGACGCCAACTGGGGCCGCATCGCCATGGCCATCGGCCGCGCCGACGAGCCGATCGATCGCGACCGTGTGAAGATCCAGTTCGGGCCCCTCATCGCCGCTCAGGACGGCCTCGTCTCGCCCACCTATGACGAGGACAAGATGAGCGCCTACATGAAGAACCAGGAGTTGGAGGTCAGTGTCGACGTTGGCGTCGGACGGGGCGCGGCGAGCGTCTGGACCTGCGACCTCACCAAGCAGTACGTCGCCATCAACGGCGACTACAGAAGCTAGCCTGCCGCCGCGAACCGGGGCGCTTCGCCCCAGCCCGCCAGGAACTCGGTGAGGTCGGCGAGCGCGACGGGGCGGCAGATCAGGTAGCCCTGGATGACGTCGCAGCCCAACAGGGTGAGCGCGGCCTGCACGTCCGGGGTCTCGACCCCTTCGGCCACGACGCTCATGCCCAGGCTATGGGCCAGGTCGATGGTGGATTTCAGGATCAGCCGGTCGCGCTGGCTCTCAGCCACAGCCGCCACCAGCGACTTGTCGATCTTGAGTTCGTCGGCGTCGAGCATCTTCAGGTAGGACAATGACGACAGTCCGACGCCATAGTCGTCGATGGAGACCTTCAGGCCCGCCGCGCGGAAAGCAGCGATGGAGGCTGTGGCGGCTGTGGGGTTCTCGATGACCGCGGTCTCGGTGATCTCCAAGCACAGGCCATGGTCGCGGCCCGCGACCTTCTCCCGGACATGGTCGCAGAAGCTCCGGTCGGCCAGCAGCCGCCCGGAGATGTTCACCGAGATGATCACGTTCTGACCCCCGGCCTTAAGGGCGGCCCGGTCGCGCAGGGCGCGGTCCAGGGTCCATTCGGTGAGTTCACGGATCGCGCCCGTCTCCTCGGCGATACCGATGAAGCTGTCGGGCGGGATTGGCCCGCGCACCGGGTGCCTCCAGCGCACAAGGGCCTCGACGCTATGCACCGCGCCATCTGTCAGGGTGAGCTTCGGCTGGTAGTGCAGGTTGAATTCGCCGGCGTGCAGGCCGCGGCGCATCTCGGTCATCAGGGCCAGGTTGAGCGAGGGATCGGCGTAGGTCTCGGCCTCGAAGGTCACCAGGCGGCGGTTCAGCCGCCGGGCCTCGTCCAGGGCCAGTGCGGCGTTCTCCAGCAGCCGTTCTGGGTCGTCCTCGGTGGCGGTGCGGTGCGACACGCCGAGCTTGATGAAGGCGTCGACCGGGTGGCCCTCCACTTCATGGCCCGGGTCCAGGGTCTCCAGTCTCTTGAGGTCGGCCAGCAGGGTGTGGGTGTCGGCGCGGTGCAGCACCAGCCCCAGCACCGAGGTCGAAAGGTGGGCGACCTGGCTGTCGCCACACACCGCCTGGAGCCGGGCGGCGACGCCACGGACCACCAGGTTGGAGAGGCTGTAGCCAACCGCCCCACGCATGGTGGGATAGCGGTCGATGCCGATGGCGACGACCGCCAGGACGCCCTCCGGGGCGCCCTGCATCCGCGAGACGACGTCAGCCAGCAAGGCGCGGCGGTTGGGCAGGCCGGTCTCCGGCTCGTGCAGCGCCTGGTGCAGCAGGCCCGCCTCACGCTCTTCGATGATCGAGCGGGCGCGGCGGGCGAGCTCGGCCTGCGTCGCCCACAGCAGGCACGCCAGCTGGGCGGCCACGAGCGGCGCCACCGATAGGCTCACGGGGGCCAGATTCTGCAGCAGGATGGGCAGGGTCAGCAAACCGACCCCGACCGCCACGTGGCGGCGTGACAACGACCCCCGGGCGGTCTCGCGGTTGGCGCGCAGGAAGAATATCAGCAGGCAGGCCAGGGCGAAGGTCATCCAGGCCGGCGGAGTCATGAGAGCCCTGCCGCTGGTCAGGTTCTCGAAAGCCAGCGCGTGCAGATAGACCCCGTTCACCGTGCCGGCCTGAGGGGTTGCGAATTCATCGCCAAGCTCCAGGGCTGTGGCCCCGATCAGGATGGACCGTCCCCGCACCAGACTTGCGTCGAACCGGTTGCGGTAGACATCCTCGAAGCTGAGGTGATCGATCTCGCCGACCCGCGCGGCATAGTCGATCAGGAAGGTGTCGCGCCGCTGCTGGGGGGTTTGCGCCAGGGATGCGCCCATCGAGGGGCGATAGGTCTCGTCCGCGCCGAAGCCGTAGGTGTAGCGGCGCACGCGTCCATCGGGGTCGATGGGGATGTTCACGCTTGCCAGCAGGGCTTCCGTCGAGAGACCGCGCAGCGGCGAGGTCTCCACGAGGCTGGTGCGGCCGTCCGCGCGCCGCACGGGCTGGACGAAGGTCGGCAGGATGACCGAGCCCGGCCGCGCGGCGACGGCGTCGGCCAGGGCCTTGTCGGTGGTGGCGGTCGAGTTGGCGCTGAAGTCGACATCGAAGGCCACCACCTTGGCGCCGGCGGCCTGCAGGTTGCCGATGGCGGTAGCGAAACGGTCCCGGCCCCACGGCCAGCGTCCGGCCGCCCGAAGACTCGGGACATCAATCTCGACGACGGTGATCTGGTGGCTGGGTGCGCGCTGCAGGGCGTGGAACCGCAGGGCGGCTAGGCCATCCTCAACGGGGCTGAGGGCGCCGCTCAGCATGGCCAACGCGACGCCGAGCGCCGCAGCGGCCAAGCCGACCTGCGACCGCAGTCGGTCGATCAGATGGCCCAGTCGGCTCACTTCGGAACGCGACCCTTGCCATTGCCGGTCACGCCTTCAGTCACCCCGCCAACGGTGTTGATCAAGCCTGTCACCAAGCCGTCGGAGCCGCCGTTTCCGTTGCCGTTGTTTCCGCCACCATTACCGCCGGAGCCGGCGTTTCCGGTCTCGGTCGAGGCGCCGCCGTTTCCGTTGCCATTGGCGTTGTTTCCGCCGCCATTGCCGTTGGATCCGGTGTTTCCGGTCTCAGCGGCCGCGCCGCCGTTCCCGTTGCCGTTGTTTCCACCACCATTGCCGTTGGAGCCGGCGTTTCCGGTCTCGGCGGCCGCGCCGCCGTTCCCGTTGCCGTTGTTTCCACCACCATTGCCGTTGGAGCCGACGTTTCCGGTCTCGGCGGCCGCGCCGCCGTTCCCATTGCCGTTTCCGTTGTTGCCGCCGCCATTGCCGTTGGAGCCGGTGTTTCCGGTCGCGCCGCCGCCGTTGCCATTGTTCCCATCGCCAGCGCCGTTGGCGCCCGGGTTCTCGGGCGGGCGACCGCCATTGCCAATACCGTTTCCGCCCGCACCGCCGGTCAGGGCCAGGCCACCCCCGGCTTCCGGACCATTCCCGCTTCCGGGGTTGGAGGCTTCAAGCTGGCGATCGTTCCGGGCGACCTCAATGGGGAGGGCCGCCGGCCCGACGCTCTCTGCCCCCATAGAGGCGCTGGCGGCGCCATTGCCCGAGGCGATCGCGCCCGCCTCGCTGGAGATCATCGTCGGTCCGCCGGAGTCCACCAGCCCGCCGGACACCGTCTTGTAGTCCAGGGGTTCGATCTTCACGGCCTCAGGCTCGCCGGCCGTGGGGGTCACGGTTCCGGTGACCTGCACCGACTGCGGCGCGTCCCGCGAGACCGCCCCGCTCGACCCCGCTCCGACGTCACTGCCGATATCCGAGCCGTTGGAGCGGACCTCCACCAGGCCTTCGGCGACATTCACCGCGTCCGACAGCGGCCCGACAACCACGGTGAAGGTGGTCCCCTTCACGATGGCGGCCAGCAGGGGGGTATCGACGCGGAAGTGCGGAGACTTCTGCTTGTCCACCTTGAACATCACCGCGCCCAGGTCCTGCATCACCCGGGTGAAGCCGCCGGCGTCCGGCGCCACGGTCATGCGGCTGTTGGGGCCGACGACAATCTGCTGCAACCCATTGTCCAGGGCCGCGCGGGCGCCGAGCGTGGTGGTGATGCTGGAACCCGTGGGCACCGTCTGATTCAGTCGCGCCGGGGCGGCTTCCGCCCCGGGGACGGTGATCCGCACGGTGCCGTTGACCTCCACCAGCCGCCAGGCGGCGGCTTGGGCCGAACCGGCGGCGAACGCGAGAACCGAACAGGCGAAAAACAGGGCGGTGCGGCGCATGGGTGACCCCAATCTGTGGACCGAAAAATTGTCGCTCGCGTCACAAATAACCTTGCTGTGGCTAAGCCTTTGCTAAGGCGAGAAAAAATACCGAATCGTTAGGATCTCGTTCACCATGTTGGTTCACCAACGGAGGTCGTGGTTCGAAGGTGCGCAAGGCGTGACGTGGGCTGGAGCAGAGGCGTGGCGCACGGCGGACTGGCCCGTCCGCGTCGCCATGCTTGTCGCCGCGGTCATGTTTTTCTCGCTGCCGGTTTTCGCCTGGCCACAGGATGAAGCGCCCTCGGAGGCCGCGTGCGGCCACCCTGACAGCGGCTGCTTCCAGCTCAACGCGGTCACCCTGGAAGGCCTCACGGTCTATAGGCCCGGCGAGTTGGCGGCCCTCTACCAAGCCTATCTCACCCGCGAGGTAAGCACCGCCGACCTGGTCGACATCGCCACGGCGATCACCGACCGGTACCGCGCCGACGGCTACTTCCTGTCCCGCGCCGTCGTGCCGCCGCAGGCTCCGGGCGCGGGCGTCGCGCGCATCCGCATCTATGAGGGCTACATCAGCGATGTGGCCTTGACCGGGGTCGGCGCGCCCGCTGCTTCCCCCTATCTCAAGGGCCTGTCAGACCTCCGCCCCCTGCGCCTCGCCGAGCTGGAACGCCGCCTGAGCCTGGCCGGCGATGAGCCGGGCGTGCAGATCAAGACCCAGCTGGAACCGGTGCTGGACGATCCGGCCCGCCACCGCCTGGTGGCCGTCGCCAGCCTGAAGCCCCTGGCCCTGAGCACCTATGTGGACAACCGGGGCCCGAAGACCAGCGGGCCCTGGCAGGCCTATGGCCGCGTGGCCAAGAACTCCGCCATCCGCCCTGGCGACCAGTTGGCCCTGGCGGTGCTCGCCGTGCCCAACGATCCGCGGGCCTTCACCTATGGCGAAGTGAGCTATTCCGCCCCCCTGGGCGACGGCGCGCGGGTGCGCGGCACAATCGGCATGGCCAAGGCCCGCGACGGCGCCAACACCATGTCCACCGACGTGGGCAGCGAGAGCCTGTCGGCGAGCGTCAGCTATCTGACGCCGCTGAAGCGCGACCGCCGGGTCAACGCCTGGACCCAGACCACCCTCCAGGCGCGGCACATCGAGCAGGACTGGACCGACACCGGCGGCTATGCCGACAACGTGGTCGTGCTGCGTGGGGCCCTCAACGCCGACGTGACCGTTCCCGGAGAGTCCAGCAACCTCTTCGCCCAGGTCTCGGCGGGCCAACGGGGCCAGCCCGGCGTCAAGCCCAACGAGGGCCTGTCGCGCGCCGACGCCTCACGCCAGTTCGTGAAGGTCAACCTCCACGGCTCGCACTATCGCGACCTCGGCCCCTGGGCGGGGCTCTTCCTCACGGCAGACGGCCAGTGGTCGCCGCACCGCCTTCTGTCGTCGGAGGAGTTCGTCGTCGGCGGCGCCCCCTATGGACGGGGCTACAACTACGCCGAAATCGGTGGCGACCAGGGCGTCGCGGCGTCGGCCGAGCTGCGCGCCGGCTTCAGCCCCAAGCGTGGTCCCTTCAGCTTTCTTCAGGGCTACGGCTTCCTCGACGCGGGCAAGGTCTGGAACCTCGAGCGCTCAGGCGCCGACGCGGACCTGGTCTCCACGGGCCTCGGCGTCCGCGCCCGCGTCGGTGACCGCGCCACCCTGACGGTCGAAGCCGCCCGCCCCCTGACCCGCACCCCCTACGACCGCCGCAAGAAGACCTGGCGGCCGTTCTTCGCGCTCTCGACGCGGTTCTAGCCGCGACAGCTCCACGCCAGGTTGAGACTCCGTCGGGGTTGGTGAATACTCCTCCCGGGGTGCGCGGCCGCTGAGCCGGGCAATGGGGAGTGGGGCGTTCATGCGGTTCCTGGCTTGTCTGGTGCTTGCCTTGGCGATGGTGTCGCCGGCGCATGCTGCGCCGCCGCTGGAGGCTTATGGTCGCCTGCCGGCCATCGACCTCGTCTCCCTGTCGCCGTCGGGCGCCCGCTTTGCTCTGGTGGCCCGCGATGGGGAAGAGCGAAAGGTCTTCGTCCGCCGGGCTGACGGGCAACCCGAGCTGGTGGCGCCTGTTGGCCAGAGCAAGGTTCGGTCACTCGCCTGGGGCGGGGACGACCATCTGATGGTCGGCATCTCTGGAACCGTCGGAGTGCCGGTCATGGGGATGCCAAAGCAAGAGTGGATGGGCATCGTGCACCTGGCCCTGCCCAAGGGCGCCAACTACAAGTTCTTCGGCAAGTCGAACACCTATATCGATGCGATCTTTGGCTGGTACGGCACGGCCAAGATCGATGGCAAGTGGTTCGCCTTCGTCGGCGGGATTCCCTTCGAGAAGACCCGCGTCACAAGCAGTGACGGGCTGTTGCATCCCAATCTTTATCGCATCGATCTCGACACCGGCGCAGCGCAGCTGGCGGCGCCTCTCGGGCCGGGAAAGCGGCGCTGGGTCGTCAGTTCGTCCGGGACAGTCGTCGGGACCTCAATCTATGACATCCGGGGCAGGACCTTCACCCTTCGAGGGCCGCAAGCCGGGGCGCCGCCCCTGCTCACCCAGACCAACCCCGGCAGTGAAACGATGCTGATAGGCGAGGGGCGCACACCGGGATCCCTTCTCCTGGCCGAGCGCACGGCCGCCGGACAGATCGCGCGGGAAATCCGGCCCGGCGGCTCGGCGGATGGCGAAATTCTGATGACCAACGTCGACGACGTTGAATCCCTCGTAGACCCGGACACTCGCCTGCTGATCGGATTGATCGGCCCTGATCAGGTTCGGCTATTCGATCCAGCCAAGCAGCGCCGCGTCGATGCCGCGCGCAAGGCCTTCCCCGGCGAGCGCACCACCCTTGTGGGTTTCGATTCGGGCTTCAATCGGATGGTCATGCTCACCGACGGGCAGCAAGACTCCGGCACCTACTGGCTGGTGGACATCGCCAAGAAGTCCGCCGTGCCCATCGGCTATGCGCACCCCGAGGTGAAGGCCGCCGATGTCGGACCCATGCGGATGGTGAGCTATAAGGCCGCCGACGGCCTGGCCATGGACGGGGTTCTCACCCTGCCGCCGGGGCGGGAGGCCAAGGGCCTGCCCCTGGTGGTTCTGCCGCACGGCGGACCCCTCGTCCCAGGGGACAAGGCGGGCTTTGACTGGTGGGCTCAGGCCTTCGCCTCAAGGGGCTATGCGGTGTTCCAGCCCAACTACCGCGGCACGGTCGGCTAGGGCGAGCCCTTCCGCCGCGCCGCCTACGGCGAGTTCGGCCGCAAGATGCAGACCGACATCTCCGACGGGGTCGCGGCGCTGGCCGCCGAGGGGATCGTCGATCCGAAGCGGGCCTGCATCGTCGGCGCCAGTTATGGCGGCTACGCGGCCCTCGCCGGCGTTACGGTTCAGCAGGGACTCTACCGCTGCGCGGCCTCGGTCGCTGGACCTACGGATATGCGCAAATTCATAATTTGGGTCCGCAGTCGTACCGGCCTGGACCAGCGGTCCGCTCGCTTCTGGAAGGAACTAAGCGGGGCGTCCGAGGGGCAGGACCTGGATCAGATCTCACCCGCCCGCCTCGCAGGCAGAGCCGATGCTCCGATCCTGCTGCTTCATGGGCGCGACGATACGGTTGTGCCCCAAGAGCAGAGCCTGGCGATGGAGAAGGCCCTGAAGCAGGCCGGCAAGAACGTGGAAATGGTCAACATGCCAGGTGAGGATCACTGGCTGTCGCGGGAGGCGACCCGCCAGCTCATGCTCGCCAGAACAGTGGCCTTCGTCGAGAAGCACAATCCGCCCCAATGAAAAAGCGCCCCGCCCGGTAGGGCGAGGCGCTCGATCTAACTCAAACTGTCAGGCCATCGACTAATCGATGGGGCTCCAGCGCTTGGCCGGGGCCGCGGCGGCGCCTTCGCGCTTGGGGCCCTTGAAGCCCGCCTGGCTGATGGGGGTGGTCGACGCGCGCTCGCCGCCCGTGCGGGCGCCGTGGGGGTGGCGATCACCGCCGTTACCGCCGCCGTGACCCTTGGCGGGACGGTTGCGCTGCGCGCGCAGGCCGCCCGGCAGGTCGCTGCGGTTCTGCGGCTTGCGGGCGCCGCCGGCGCCGTTGCGGTCGCCGCCGTGGTTCTTGCGGCCGGCCTCGGCCCGCTCGGCGGCCACTTCAGGCATGGCTTGCGTCATGACCATCAGGGCGCGATCGCCGCGGCGTTCCTCGGTGGGGATGTTCTGGCGCGTGACCTTCTGGATGTCGCGCAGCAGGTTACGTTCGTCGTCGGCGCAGAAGGCCACGGCCGAACCGCCGGCCCCGGCGCGAGCCGTACGGCCGATGCGGTGGACGTAGCTCTCCGGCACGTTGGGCAGTTCGTACTGCACGACGTGGCTGACGGCATCGACGTCGATGCCGCGGGCGGCGATGTCGGTGGCCACCAGGGCGCGGACCTCACCGGCCTTGAAGGCGGCCAGAGCGCGTTCCCGCTGGCCCTGGCTCTTGTCGCCATGGATGGCCGCGGCTTCGACGCCGGCGGCTTCCAGGGACTTGGCCACCCGGTCGGCGCCGCGCTTGGTGCGGGTGAAGACGATGACTCGCTTGAAGTTCTTTTCGGCGAACAGTTCGCAGAGCAGGGCGCGCTTGCGGGCCGTCTCCACGAAGATCACCTTCTGGTCGACCCGTTCCACGGTGGTGGCCTGCGGGGTGACCGAGACCTTCAGCGGGTTGGGGTTGAGCAGTTCGCCGGCCAGCTTGCCGATCTCGGTGGGCATGGTGGCGGAGAAGAACAGGTTCTGCCGCTCCTTGGGCAGGTACTTCACGATCCGGCGGATGGGCAGGATGAAGCCCATGTCCAGCATCTGGTCGGCCTCGTCGAGGACGAAGATCTCCACGCCGCCAAGCGTGATGGTCTTCTCGCCCAGGTGGTCGATCAGGCGGCCAGGCGTTGCCACCAGCACGTCGACGCCGCCGGCGAGCGCACGCATCTGGCCGCCGTACTTCACGCCGCCGAACACGACGGCGACGGAGACGCCCAGGTGCTTGCCATAGGCCTTGAAGCTCTCGCCGATCTGGGTGGCGAGTTCGCGGGTGGGGGAGAGCACCAGGACGCGGCAGCCGCGGCGCGGCGCGGGCTTACGGTCGGCGGCCAGGCGATGCAGAATCGGCAGGGCGAAGGCGGCGGTCTTGCCGGTGCCGGTCTGGGCGATGCCCAGCAGGTCCTTGCCGCTCATCACGCCGGGAATGGCCTGGGTCTGGATCGGGGTGGGGGTGGTGTAGCCTTCGTCGGCCAGGGCCTTCAGCAAGGGTTGGGCGAGGCCGAAGTCGGTGAACTTGGTCAAAACGTAAGTATCTTTCACATATGCGCCGAATGCGGCCGCTGGCCGGAGGGCCAGGGTCGCTGAGCGCGGGGTCATTTGTGGAAAGCCCCCGCGTGGCGGGGCGATCTATGCGATCTCTTTCGGCGCTCGACAGGCTGGGACCTTCGTAAATCCCATCACGCGGCTGGAGCGCCATAGCGCCGCGAATTGCTGCAGCGCGGGGCTGATATGCGCCGCGAAGTCCCCAAAGTCAACCGAATAAGGCCAAGCTCCTTCGCAGGTGCGGCGCCGAGCGACCTGTTCTCCTGTCCCGCAAGCGGGCGCGGAGAGATCAGCCCCGCGCCACCACGCCCGGGTCGTCCCCCGCCGCATAGGGCCGCATCTCGTAGGTCAGGACGTGCACCCCCGCGCCGATCTTGTAGCGGTCCAGGGTGTCGGGCCCGCAGCTCGCCGTGCCCAGGCCCCGCTGGCGGACATCCAGATTGACCAGGGTCTCAGGCCTCGGCGCCAGGTCGGTCGTGTGCTTGGCGGCGAACAGGTCCTCCGGCGCGAAGTGGCTGGCCGACCCCTCGCAGGTCCCTACAAACACCAGGCCGGCGTCGGCCCCCTCGACCGCCATCCAGCGCAGGTCAGTCCTGTTGCCGTGCTCCTGCGGCAGGACATAGGGCACGTATTGCGCGCTGACCGTGCTCTCGAACCGCCCGATCCAGCCGGCGGCCTTGCGGTCTACATAGGTGTCCCCAGGCCCACGCCCGAACCAGGTCAGACGCTCGAAGCCCTCGGGCAGGGCGAGCGTGATCCCCAGGCGCGGCAGGTCCGGCAGTTCGGCCGCCACCTCGAAGCGGTTGCTGACCGCCACCCGCCCGTCTGGCGTGATCCGGTAGTCCTGGCGATGGGTGATCGCCTCGGCGAGGTGGGCGCTGGTCCAGGCCTGGATGATGGTCACCACGACACTGCCCGTCGTCTCGGCGACCTCGATCTGCGCCGGCCCGGGGACCAGGGCGTCCAGCCCCGCCGCCAGCCACTTGCCCAGGGGCTTGGCGTCCTGGTTGGTCCAGCCCTTGATCCCGTCGTTATCGGTGGCGCCGCGCCAGACCTGCAGACGCGGCCCCGCCAGCACCAGGGCATGGTTGCGCCACAGGTAGCGCTCGAGGGTCCCGGAGCTCTTGGAGAAGATGAGTTCAAACCCCTCGCCCCCGACCCGCACCGTCTCCTCAGTCTGGATCAGCACTAGGGTGCCGGTCAGGCGCTCCGGCGGGGCGCTATCCTTCACCGGCAGGTTGACGGGCAGCTGAGCCCAGGCGACCTCGAGCCCCGCCGGCGCCCAGCGGGTCGCCTCGGCAGTTGCGAACCGCACCATCAAGAAGGCTTCCTGGCCGGCCTCGATCTCGGGCCTCGTCAGGTTGAGCGCCACGCTCTCCGTCGCCCCAGGCGCGGTCGGAAGCCTTGGCAGCGATCCGTCGGCCACCACCCGCCCGTCGATCTCCAGCGCCCAACTCCCGGTCAGGTCCTCGAGCGTCGTGAAGTCGCGCTTGTTGGTCACCGCCAGCCGCTCGCCGTCCCAGGCGACACCCACCGGCTGGGCCAGGGTCTTGAACTCCCACAGGGCCGGGTGCGGAATCCGGTCGGCGCCGACAATGCCGTCGCAGCAGAAGTTGAGGTCATTGGGCGTGTCGCCGAAGTCGCCGCCATAGGCCATGAATGGCCGCCCGTCGGCCGTCACCTGGGCGATGCCGTGGTCGACCCACTCCCAGATGAAGCCGCCCTGCAGGCCACGGTGGGTCTCGAAGGCCTCCCAATAGTCGCTGAGCGAGCCGTTGGAATTGCCCATGGCGTGGGAATATTCGCACAGGATCATCGGCCGCCGGTCGGCCGGATCGTCGGCCTGGGCCCAGGCCACGATGTTCTCGATGGGCGGATACATCGGGCAGACGATGTCGCTGGCCATCGCCCCCGGCGCACCACCGGCCTTGAAGCCGCCCAGGGCCGCGATGTGCTGCAGGGCGGCGCTCGGGTCCCAGCCCCAGATCGCGCCCTCATAGTGCAGGGGCCGCGAGGGGTCGTACTGGCGGATCCAGCCGGCCATGGCGTCGTGGTTGGGGCCGTAGCCGCTCTCGTTGCCTAGCGACCAAAGGATGATGCTGGGATGGTTCTTGTCCCGCTCCACCATCCGCAGGCTGCGCTCCAGGAACTGGCTGGCGTAGCGGGGATCGCGGCAGAGGCCGTGCAGGAAGTCGTGGCTCTCGATGTCGGCCTCGTCCACCAGATAGAGGCCGTACTCGTCGCAGAGCTCGTACCAGGCCTCGTGGTTGGGATAGTGGCTGGTGCGCACCGCGTTGACGTTGAACGCCTTCATCAGCAGCACGTCGGCCAGCATGTCCGCCCGCGTGATGGCCTTGCCCCGCGTGGGATGATGCTCGTGGCGGTTCATGCCGGCGATCATCACCGGCTTGCCGTTGATCAGCAGCTCGCGGTCGCCCAGCTCCACGCGGCGGAAGCCGACTCGGACGGAGGTGGCTTCCACCGCTGACCCGTCGCCCCGGTGCAGGGTGACCACCAAGGTGTAGAGGTTGGGTGTCTCCGACGACCACAGGCGCGGCGCGGGCACGACGCTCTCCAGGGTCACCTGGCCCAGGGCCGGGCGGTAGGGGCTGTGGCCCTTCACCGCCGACCAGACCTTCTTGCGCAGGGGCGCGTCGAGGACGGGCACGTCGCCGTCATAGAGCTGCGCCTCCACCTCCCAGCCGTTGTCAGGCTCGCCGGGGAAGCCCAGCTTGACGGTCATGCTGAGCGTGCCTGTGGCGTAGTCGTCCTCCAGCCCGGCGCGGGCGAAGACGTCGGCGATGTGGGTGGGCGCCGAGGCGATCAGCTCCACGTCGCGATGGATGCCACCCATCCACCACTGGTCCTGATCCTCGATGTAGCTGGCGTCCGACCACTTCACCACGGCGCAGGCCAGCAGGTTGCTCGCGCCCGGCGTCACGAAGGCGGTGACATCGAAGTCCTGCGGCAGGCGGCTGTCCTTGCCCATGCCGACCGCCTGGCCGTTCACCCAGACATAGAGCACGCTCTCGGCCGCCCCGATCCGCAGCACGATGCGCCGCCCGACCCAGTCGGCCGGGACTTCGAAGGTGGTGCGGTACAGCCCCGTCGGGTTCTCGTCGGGCACATTGGGCGCGGCCAAGGCGAAGGGCATCTGGACGTTGGTGTAGTGCGGCTTGTCGTGGCCGTGCATCGTCCAGTTGGACGGCACGGGCAGGGCGCTCCAGGCGGCGTCGTCGAAGTCGCGCGTGGCGAAGTCGGCCGGGATCGCCTCGGGGCGGTCTGACAGGATGAACTTCCAGTCGCCGTTCAGGGAGCGGACGAAGGGGGAGGGGCCGCGCGCCCGCGCACTCTCCGCATCGCCGTAGGGCGTGATGGTGGCGCGTGCCGGCAGGCGCCCGACGGACACGGTTTCCGGATGAACCCAGGTGCGCACCGCACCCTGAAACAGCAGGTCCCTCACAGGTCGAGCCGGTAGATCTTGGTGGCCGTGCCGGAGAACAGCGACGTCTTCTCCGCCGCCGAGGCGCCCTTGGTCAGCACCTTGAAGGCGTTCCACAGCACGTCGTAGTCGCAGCTGCCGATGTCGACCGGGAAGTTGCTCTCGAACATGCCGCGCTCGGGCCCGAAGGCCTCGATGCAGGTCTCGATATAGGGCTTCCACTCCGCGGCCAGGGCCCCCGACGAGGTCGGCGGGTCGGACATGAAGGAGGAAAAGCCGGGGAACACCATGGCCAGGCCCCCCAGCTTCACCGCCACATTGGGCAGTTCGGCCAGCTGCAGGATGTTCGCCTTCCAGATCGGGAACCGTTCTTCCCGCTTGCCGGCGTAGCTGGCGATGCCGAGTGGGGTGCCGACGTGGTCGAGGATGATCTGGGTGTCGGGGAAGGCGCGGGCCAGGTCGATCAGGTCGGGAAGCTGCGGCTCCAGCATCCAGGCGTCGAAGGACAGTCCCAGCGGCGCTAGCTCAGCAAAGCCTTCGCGGAACTTGGCCGACATGTAGAGGCCGCCCTCCTGCCGGGCCAGCGGCCCCAGGACATCCTTGTCGGGATCAGACGACGCGCTCTGGCGGATGCCCCGGAACCGTCCGCCGCCGACGGCGATATGGGCCTCCAGAACCTCGCGCACCGCGCCCCCGAGGTTACAGTTGGCGTGGCCGACGATACCGGCGCAGGCCAGGACATCGCCATAGAGCCCGCTGGCCGACATGGCTGCGACGCCGTTGACGAACTCGGTCTCCCCCACCGGCCGCATCGCCTCCGACGCGCTTCGCCGGTACATGGAGCCGCACTCCATGTAGACGGTGGCCTTGACGTTGTGGCCGCAGCTCATGTCGGCCAGCAGCTCGGGGAACAGATAGCGTGGCACGCGCCGGGTCACATGCTCGAAGCCGTGCTTGGGCGGGGGCAGGGCGGCCATCAGGGCCGCGGGCCGGTCCCACAGGTGGTGGTGCGGATCGATGATCGGCAGGTCGGGCTCAAGGATGGTCTCGCGGCTCATACTTTGTGGTCCTTGAGCGCCGCGACCGCGTCGGCGATCAGGGGCAGGCGGTCGTTGCCGAAGTACATGTCGGTGCGGTTCACGAAGATGGTCGGGGAGCCGAACCCGCCCCGGGCCACCACCTCCTCGGTGTTCAGCCGTAGCTGTTCCTTGACCGCTGGCTCGGCGATCCCGACCAGGAAGGCGGCGGGATCGACCCCAACGCCCTCGCAGACCGCCGCCAGCACCTCATCCTGCGAAATGTCCTGGTTCTCGCTCCAATAGGCCTTGAAGACCGCGTCGGCGAAGGCGACGAGCTTGCCTTGTGGCGCCAGCCAGATGCAGCCGCGCATGGCTTTCACGCTGTTCACCGGGAAGACCTTGGGCGGGAAGGCGATCCTGACGCCGGAGTGCCGCGCCCAGTCCTCCAGGTCCTTCTTCATGTAGCGCGCCTTGGCCGGCACCGGGGTCGCCCGCTGCTCATAGACCGAGGGGTTCACGGTGTTGAAGATGCCCCCCACCAGGATCGGCCGCCAGTCGATCTCCACCCCCAGCTCCTCCGCCATCGGCCGCAGGTTGTGGAATGCCAGATAGGTCCAGGGACTGGAGCAGTCGAAGAAGCACTCGATCATGTGGCGGCGATCCCAAAGAGGTTTTGCTTGGTCTGCGCGTCCATCTCGCCGGGCCGCGCCATCCGGCCCACGCCGGTGCCCGCCACCACGCCGGGCCGCGCCCGCACGGTGGCGAACCAGCGCTTGATGTTCGGATAGTCGTCCAGGGTGAAGCCCTGCGCCTTATGGGTGATCAGCCAGGGGAAGCAGGCCATGTCGGCGATGGAATAGTCGTCGCCGGCCACATAGGCGCCGGTCCGTCCCAGCTGGCCGTCCAGCACGCCGTACAGGCGCGCGGCCTCGCGCTCATAGCGGTCGATGGCGTAGGCGATCTTCTCCGGCGCATAGAGCTTGAAGTGGCCGTTCTGGCCTAGCATCGGCCCCAGCCCGCCGACCTGCCACATCAGCCACTGCATCACGGCAGACCGCCCCCGCACGTCGGCGGGCAGGAAGGCGCCGGCCTTCTCGGCCAGATAGACCAGGATGGCGCCGGTCTCGAAGATCGGGATGGGCGCCCCGCCGTCCGCCGGGTCCTTGTCGACGATGGCCGGGATGCGGTTGTTGGGGCTGAGCCTCAGAAAGTCCGGCGCAAACTGCTCGCCACGGCCCAGGTTCACCGGATGCACGGCATAGGGCAGGCCGCACTCCTCCAGCATGATGCTGATCTTCCAGCCGTTGGGCGTGGCGGCGTAGTAGAGGTCGATCACACGCGTCTCCCGGGCCTCTCAGGGGGCCTTGGGTCTAGACTACCCGCCTCGCCGCCCGGCGCCACTGCTTGACAGAAATTCGGTCCCGCCACAGCATCGGCCCGTTCCTGTAGGGCGCATCGGCCATGACGGCCGAAAGGGCATGGCCCGCCTACGAACCCCAATCGCAGGAACGCGCCCATGCTCCACCTCGACACCCTGAAGAAACACGCCAAGCAACTGGTCCGCTGGCATCGCGACGGCGACCCGACCGTCTGCGAGAAGATCCGTCTGGCCCTGCCACGCTACGCTCAGATGACCGACACCCAGATCCTGGCGGCCAGGTTCACCCTCGCCGAGGCCCAGGAGAT
The DNA here is from genome assembly GCF_031425575.1 of Phenylobacterium sp. Lineage (GTDB taxonomy): Bacteria > Pseudomonadota > Alphaproteobacteria > Caulobacterales > Caulobacteraceae > Phenylobacterium. The sequence goes on along the minus strand of NZ_JANPJP010000360.1, from coordinate 4,256 downwards.
CATCGCCCGCGACAACGGGTCGGAGACTTGGGCGGCCTTGAAGAGCGGCGCAGAGCCCGCCGAGGACACCACCCGCTGGGCCATGCCTCGCCCGGTCCTGGGGATCAGCGAGCCGACCCTGTTTGTCTCCGATGTCACGGCCACCGTCGCCTTCTTCGAGACGGTGCTGGGGTTCAAGGTGGCCTATCTCTACGGCGACCCGCCCTTCTACGGCATGGTCCTGCGCGACGGCGCCCGCATCAACCTCCGCTATGTCGGCGAGCCGGTCTTCGCGCCGGACGTGCGCGAACGCCAAGGCCTGATGGGCGCCGCGATCAGCGTTGAAAACCCCAAGGCCCTCTATCTCGAGTTCAAGGCCGCCGGCGCCAGCTTCTACCAGGACTTCCGCAAGCGGCCCTGGGGCTCCCAAGGTTTCGCGGTCCGCGACCCCGACGGCAACCTGATCGACTTCGGCGGCCTGCGCTGACTTGCAATTCCAATTCATCCCCGCGATGCAGGCGCCATGGCCGATCCCAAACCCATGGTGCTTGTCGCCGCCGCCGCCCTGATCGACTCAGACGGCCGCGTGCTGATCGCCCAGCGGCCGGAGGGCAAGTCGCTCGCCGGCCTCTGGGAGTTTCCCGGCGGCAAGCTCGAGCCCGGCGAGACCCCGGAAGCGTGCCTGATCCGCGAGCTGGAGGAGGAGCTGGGTATCAGCGTGACCCAGGCCTGCCTGGCCCCCTTCGTCTTCGCCAGCCACAGTTACGATTCCTTTCACCTCATGATGCCACTCTACCTGTGCCGTCGATGGGATGGCGTGATCACGGCCAGGGAGCACGCGGCGCTGGCATGGGTGAAACCCTCAAGACTCGGCGACTATCCGATGCCGCCGGCCGATGCGCCGCTGGTGGCGTGGCTGCGCGATCTCATCTGATCCGGTTCCTGCGGGACGAGCGCGGCGCCACCATGATCGAGTACGCGATCCTGGCCGGCGTCCTGGGCATGGCGGTGGTGGCCGCCATCGGCGCCTTCCAGACCGTGCTGTTCGACCTGATGAACAAGGCCGCGACCGCCATCGAGGCGGCCATCTAACCACCACCGCTCACCCAGGCGACCCGTAGGGTCGCTGGGAGGAGCGGATTGGGGACATGTCGGCCCGGCCTGATCTAGGCTGGTCCCATGGACGCTTGGCTTTCCGACTTCATCGCCGCCGAGGGCTTGCCCGCGGACTTCGCCCGGAGCGCTCTGGCGGTCTGCGCGCCGCTCGCCGCCCGCATCGTCGCCGAACCCCGCAAGCCGGGTTTCGTGGTGGGCCTTTGCGGGAGTCAGGCCAGCGGCAAGTCCACCCTGACCGCCGTCCTGCGGCGGATGCTGGAGGACAGGGGTCTCAAGGTGGCCTCCCTCTCGCTGGACGACCTCTATCTGACCCGGGCCCAGCGCCGGGATCTGGCGCGCGGGGTCCATCCTCTGCTGGCCACGCGCGGCGTGCCGGGAACCCATGATGTGGCCCTGGGCCTGGCGGTGCTCGATGGCCTGGCCAGCCCCGGCGAGACCCTGCTGCCCGCCTTCGACAAGGCGGCCGACGACCGACGGCCCCAGGGCGCGCCTGTCGCCGGGCCGGTGGACGTGATCCTGTTGGAGGGCTGGTGCGTCGGCGCGGTTCCGCAGGCCGATGTCTCGGCGCCCATCAACGCCCTGGAGCGCGACCGTGACCCCGACGGCCGCTGGCGGACCTTCGTCAATGACGCCCTGGCCGGCCCCTATCAGGACCTCTTCGCCCGCATCGATCTGCTGGTCCTGCTGAAGGCGCCCAGCTTCGACGTCGTCCTGGCCTGGCGCCAGGAGCAGGAGGCCAAGCTGCGCGCTCGCCTGACTCGCGAAGGCGGCGACCTGAAACGCGCCATGACCCATGCGCAGGTCGCCGACTTCATCGCCCACTACGAACGCCTCACTCGCCACATCCTGGCCGAGATGCCGGGTCGGGCCGATGTGGTGGTGGCGCTGGATCAGCAGCGGCGGTCGCAGGCTATGGCCGCTCGCCCGCCGCGTCCCGCGCCTTGAACGTCTCGATCTCCTCGCAGCGCCGCTCCTCCATCACCCTGCGCCACTTGGCCCTAAGGACCGCGGGGCGTTCGGGATAGCGGTCCTCCAGGAACTCGGCGCCGGTCACCCGGTCAGCGCGGAAGGAGCGGAAGTCCTGGCGCATCTCGCACCAGGCCATCAGCATCCGGACGGTGTCGTGATAGCCGATGGTCACTGGCCAGATGGTGCGCTGGCTGTCGCGCCCCTGCTCGTCCTTGTAGTGGATGGCGATCTTGCGGCCCGCATGGATCTGGGCGCGGACCTGGGCCATGTCGATGGCGTCGGGCTGAAGCTTCCACGACCTGGCGGCGCCCAGGGAGGGCGCGTCGATATAGGGACGCAGACGTTCGGGAATGGCGGCGCTGATCTTGGCGATCAGGTCCTGGGCGGCGATGGCGAGCGCCGCGTCCCCCCGGCTGGCCACCCACTGGGCGCCCAGCACGGCGGCCTCGATCTCGTCGGGGGTCAGCATCAGGGGCGGCAGGTCATAGCCCTGGTCCAGCACATAGCCGATGCCCGCCTCGCCCCGCACCGGCACCCGCTGGGCCATCAGGTCGGCGACGTCGCGATAGACCGTGCGCTTGGAGGTCTCCAGCTCCTCGGCCAACGCATCGGCGGTCACCGGCCGGCGCGAGCGGCGCAGGATCTGGATGATCTGGAACAGGCGGTCGGCGCGTCTCATCGGACCAAAGCTCCACTGTTGCCGCCACTACGCTGGCAGCAGGATGGCAATAGAACCGGGGCCAACGCAACCGGAGAAACGCGAATGACCAAGCTGATCACCCTCTACGCCTGTGGCGAAGGCTTCGGCCTGCCGGAAGTCAGTCCCTATGTGACCAAGAGCGAGATCCACCTGCGGATGGCCGGCGTGCCCTATGTGAAGGTCCAGGGCTGGCGCGAGGACTCGCCGAAAGGCCAGCTGCCCTACATCGAGGACGCCAGCGAGAAGATCGCCGACTCCACCTTTATCCGCGGCCACATCGAGGCGCGCTACGGGGTGGATCTGGACGCGGGGCTGACCACGGTGGAGCGCGCCCAGGCCTGGGCCATCGAGCGGATGTGCGAGAACCACCTGGCCTGGACCTCCGGCTACTTCCGCTTCCTGCTGCCGGAGAACTTCGAGAAGGGTCCGGCCCACTGGTTCGACACCGCGCCGGAAACCGCGCGGCCGGTGCTGAAGGCGCAGCTGCTGGAGGCGGTCTCGGCCAATATCCGCGCCGTCGGCGTCGGCCGTCATTCCGAGGCCGAGATCCTGGCGCTCGCCGCTCGCTCCCTGATGGCCTTGGACGCCCTGCTCGCTGACAAGGCCTTCATGATGGGGGATTAGCCCACCAGCGTCGACGCCTTCGTCTTCGCGACCCTGGCCGGGATCCTGACGCCCTTCTTCGACTCGCCCCTGCGCCGCCGGGCCGAGCGGTTCCCGCGCCTGGTCTGCTACACCGCCCGGATGATGGCCCGCTTCTACCCGGACTTCGCCTGGGCCGAGGCTGACGAGGCGATCGCGGCCTGAAAGTCGTTAGGTGACCGAACCAGTTTTAGGGGTCGCCGGAACAACTTCACCTGGCGCCTAAAGTTTAGTCCTCATCCCTCGGCAGCGGCTGTTCGATCGTCCCCAGGGCGTCGGCCAGCCGCATCTTGGCGCTGCCGGGCTTCAGGGGCTGCTGCTGGCTGGCGTCCGGGGTCCAGCCGGTCAGCGTCAGGATCTCGAAGGTGGCGGGGACCCGGCCGTCCGGCTCGGCGAACCGCTCGACATAGAGCTCCATGGCCCGGGCCAGCACGGTCTTGGTCAAGGCCTTGGGATGGCGATCTGCCAGCACGCTGGTCTCCCCCATGGCCCGCAGGTCGGCCAGCAGCTTGATGGGGTGGGCGTAGCGGACCGTCACCCGGTCCACGTCGGCGACGGGCAAGGCGAAGCCGGATCGCTGGAGAAGTCCTGCGGCATCGTAGGCGTCGGCGAAGGGGGAGATGCGGCTGGCGGCGCCGCCGGTCAGCTCGATCTCCGCCGACAACAGGGAGGCCCTAAGCTCGGTCAGGGTCGCCCCGCCGAACATCGAGCCGATGAACAGGCCGTCCGGCTTCAGGGCCCGGCGGATCTGGATCAGGGCGCCCACCACGTCATTGGTCCAGTGCAGGGCGAGCGTCGAGACCACCAGGTCCAGCGACCCGAAGGCGAAGGGCAGGCGCTCCTCGTCGGC
>NZ_JANPJP010000359.1:0-13184 GCF_031425575.1 Phenylobacterium sp. | reverse complement strand
ACGACCTGCAGGCCAACGGCGAACGCAACCGCGGCCTGTTCGTGCTCAAGGCCCGGGGCATGAGCCACTCCAACCAGATCCGCGAATATCTGCTCGGGAGCGGCGGGGTGACCCTGATCGAGCCCTATGTCGGGCCGCACGGGGTGCTGACCGGCAGCGCCCGCATCGTGCAGGAGGCGCAGGAAGAGGCCGCGGCCCTGGAGCGCCTGGACGAGGTCAACCGCCGTCACCGGGAGTTCGACCAGAGGCGCAACGCCGCCGAGCGGCAGATCGCCGAGACCCGCGAGGCGCTGGAGCGGGAAGAGGCCGAACTGCTCGCCCTCGAGAACGTCGATGAGCGCAAGGAGAAGGTGCTCACCGCGAGCCGCTTCGCCGCCGCGACCCGCCGGGGGTCATCGCTGTGACCACCGCCCCGGAGACACCCGCCGTCGCCGAACCCGACGCCACCTCCAAGCACGTGCTCAGGCTCTACGTCACCGGATCGACGCCGCGCTCGACCCGGGCGATCGACAACCTGCGCCGGGTGCTCGAGAGCGAGCTTCCCGACAGCTATGACCTGGAGGTGATCGACGTCTATGAGCACCCCGAGGCGGCGGCGGAGCACCAGATTCTCGCGGCGCCGACCTTGATCAAGCTGATGCCTGAGCCGGTGCGGCGGATCATCGGCGATCTGTCTGATACCGAGCGGGTGCTGCGCGGCCTGGACCTGACGGCACGAGACGGACGCGCCGATGGTGGAAAATAGCCTGACCTCCGAGCGCCCGACGCTGTCGCAGGCGCGCGAGATCTCCGAGCTTCGGGACCAGCTGGCCGAGGCCCTGGAGACCCTGGAGGCGATCCGCAACGGGGAGGTGGACGCCGTCGTCGTGGGCGGCCCCGACAATCGCCGGGTCTATACGCTGGAGACCGCCGATCGCTCCTACCGCCAGCTCATCGAGCAGATGACCGACGGGGCGCTGATGATCAGCCAGGAGGGCGACGTGCTCTATGGCAACCGGGCCCTGGCCGACATGATGGGGGCGCCCGCCAGCCGCCTGACCGGCGCCCAGTTCGCCACCTTCGTGACGCCCGACTCCTCGGCCGATTTCCGGCGCCTGCTGAAGAACGGCGGCAGGGCCGAGCTGGTTCTGACCCGCGCCGACCGGGCGGAGACCTTCGTGGCGCAGCTGTCCCTCACCCGGACCGACCCCGGCGACGGCGGGTTCCTGTGCGGGGTGCTCACCGACCTCACCTCCACCTACAGCCAGGCCCGGGAAATCGCCGAGGCCAAGTCGGCCCTGGCCGTGGAGGCCGCTCACCGGGAGAGCGACGAGCGCTACCGGCTGATCCTGGAGGGCGCCAGCGACTACGCCATCATGGCCACCGACCTGGATGAACGGGTGACGATCTGGAACGCCGGCGCCCGTCAGATCCTGGGATGGGATGCGACAGAGCTGATCGGTCGGCGCTTCCCGGCCATCTGGACCCTGGAGGACAGGGCGGCGGGCGCCGAGGCTCACGAACGGGCCGATTGCCTGGCGAGCGGGCGCTCGGAGGTGGAGCGTTGGCATCTGCGCAAGGATGGCGCGCCCTTCTGGGCCCACACCCTGATGATGCCGCTGCGCAAGGATGACGGCCGGCTGATCGGCTTCCTCAAAATTCTTCGCGATCGGACCGAGCAGCGCGCGGCGGACGAGAGGCAGAACCTGCTGGTCAACGAACTCAACCACCGGGTCAAGAACACCCTGGCCACGGTCCAGTCCATCGCCACCCAGACGCTGCGCTCCGCACCTTCCGCCGAGCAGGGCCGCGCCGCTTTGGAGGAGCGGTTGCTCGCGCTCTCGAAAGCCCACGATGTTTTGACGCGCGAGAGCTGGGAAGGGGCGGAGCTGAGCGAAATCGTGGCCTTGGCGGTCTCCCCCTACCTCGGCTCGGACCCCGCCCGGATCGTCACGGGCGGCCCCAGCATTCGCTTGACGCCGCGCATGGCCCTGGCGATCGCCATGGCCCTGCAGGAGCTGGCGACCAACGCCGCCAAGTACGGAGCCCTGTCGCTGCCGGCGGGCCGGCTGAGCATCGAATGGACTCAGGACGCCGACCTAATCCGGCTGCGGTGGGAAGAGAGCGGCGGACCCCTGGTTGTTCCGCCTCTACGCCGCAGCTTCGGCTCGCGCCTCATTGAACGCAGCCTCTCGGCGGAGCTGGGGGGCGAGGCGGCGATCACCTTCGCACCGACGGGGGTCATTTGCCTGATCACCGCCAGGGTGGGGACGGCAGGCATGGGCCCAAGCGGGACCTTGGCCTGGTCTCCGAAGGGGTATGTTCCGGTGGATCTCGACTGAAGCTCTCCCGGCGGCGCCTTGGTGGGCCGCTAGACTTCGGCGTTCGGGGACAGGAGCAGCTGTCCCCAGGACTGCCGGGAACGGGTTCTCGGGACAAGCCGAGGATGACGGTTGAGGGGTTGGGAGTTCTCGGGGCGAGCCCGGCGCCTGTGCGGCGGGCTCGGCGAGGCGTCGTCAGCTGATGGCCGGGTCCCCGTCGGCGATACGCCGGATTTCCTGAGCGATCTCTTCGGGCGAAAGGATGAAGTCGATGCAGCCACTGTCGATGGCGCTCTGCGGCATGTCAGGTTGAGCGGCCGTATCGAGCTTTTGGGCGATCGTGATACCCCCGACCTCCTTAATGCCGCACAACGCGGCCGCGCCGTCTCCGTCATAGCCCGAGACGATGACCGCGATCAGCTGGCCGGACCAGTTCTCCGTCAGCGAGCGAAGAAAGACCGTAATGACGTCAGGCCAACCCCTTGGCTTGGAAATCGGCTTCAGTCGGAACTCGCCGTTCAGAACATGGAGATCCCGTTTCTCCGGGATGATGAACACGCAGTTCGGGCGAACGTCCAACCGCTCTGAAATCAGCTCCACGGGCATAGACGTGTAGCGCGGAAGAATTTCGTGCAGCTTGGTCGAAACGGTCCGCAGGTGATTTACGATCACGATGGCGACGCCCAGGTCGGACGGCAGATTTTTCAGCAGGCGCATATAGGCGTCGAGGCCGCCCGCAGAGCCGCCGACACAGACGATGGGGAAGTCTTTCGCCATTGCAGAACCCACCTACACACCGCCGACATAGGCGTGCCGGCGCCGAGCATCTCCGACAGCGGGCCTCGCGCAGCCGGACATCTTGGGAGTCAGCGCCGCGCATTTCGCAAACATGTTCGGCGCTTTCCTATTGACCGGAATTTACGGCCCTGGAGCAGAGCTCTCGGATTTCTTCGACCAATTGCGCGCTCGTGAAGGGCTTGGGAAGGCGGGGCTGTTGGTGCAGTCGCACCGGCAGCGTCTCGACGCGATAGCTGCTCAGCAGCAGGACGGGCAAGCCACGCTTCAGGAGTATGTCAGCGACAGGGTAGGAATGGCCGCCAATGATGTTGATGTCGAGGATCGCGCAACCGAGGGTCGCGAGTGTCGCCAGGTCCAAGGCTTCATCGAGCTCAGCAATCGGCCCGACGACTTCATGCCCAAGCCCCTGAACGGCGTCCTCTATGTCCATTCCGATCAGAGGCTCATCCTCGACCACGAGCACACGCAATCTGGCTGCACCATCAGTCATGGATAGGCGTCTTTGAAGCGGCTGGGGAAACGATGCGGCCGATGTCGTCGGTGAACGGCACCGAGATTTCACACCGAACCCCCTCTTCAAGGAATTCGCGGTTCACCTTGGCCTTCAGCCCTCTCACCAGGCTGAGCTCGATGAGCTTGGTGCCAAAGCCCCGCCGCGAGGGCGGAGCCACGGGCGGTCCGGCGGTTTCCAGCCACAGTATTTGAAGCTCAGGCTTCCCGCTGGCCTGGGTGACGCGCCAGGTCACGTCGAGACGCCCCTCCCCGGTGGAAAGCGATCCGTACTTGGCCGAATTGGTGACGAGTTCGTGGATCGCCAACGCCATGCTCAGATTGGCCTTTGATGTCAGCACCACGTCTTCCCCGGACATGGTGACGTTGGAGCGCTGCTTGTAGGGCTGCAGTTCTGTCGCCACGAGCCCGCGTAGCGAGCCTTCCACGCCGCCCAGCTCGGTCAAAAGGCCATGGGCCCGCGAGATCGCCTGTATCCGGCCTTCGATCTCCACCCCCGCTGCCTCAGCCGTACCCCCGGCCTTGAGGGTTTGCATGACCACTGACGAAACGACGGCCAGGATGTTCTTCACACGATGATCGAGCTCGGCCATCAGCATCTCGGCGCGCTCTTCAGCCAGCTTTCGCATGGCGATGTCGCGCGCCACGGCCGAGGCTCCGATGATGACGCCGTGCGCGTCGCGCATGGGTGAGATGTTCAGGGATACGTAGATGACCCGGTCGCCTTTGGTGACCCGGCTGATGTCGATGTCGGTGATCGGCTCGCCCTGCCGAAGGCGGAGCAGGTTGGACGGCCATTCATCGATCTGCGCATCGTCCAGCAGGGTCGACATCGGCTGACCGATCATCTCGCTCGCCGTGTAGCCGTAGATCTTTTCAGCGCCACTGTTCCAGCTGGTGATCGTGCCCTCAAGATCGTGGCTGACAATTGCGTCCTCAGAGGAGGCGACGATGGCGGCGAGGTGGGCCCGGTCCCGCTCAAGCCTCTTGCGGTCGGAAATGTCGATGAGCGTGATGACGACACCGTCGATGACATTGTTCAGGTCGCGATAGGGCTTCACGCGGACCAGATATGTCGCCGCGCCGTCCTCCGACTCCGCTTCGCGTTCGATCGATCCCAGGTCCCGCAGCACTGTGGCGATGTCCTGGGTCAGGGCGGAGCCTGCCAGGCGGGACGAGAAATCGCTGATCAAGCGACCTTCGTCGCCCTCCCGAACATTGAAGATCTCGGTGATCGCCGGGGTGAATCTGCGGATATGGGATCTGTTGTCGAGGAATAGGGTGGCGATCGAAGTGCTGTCGAACAGGTTTGCGAGGTCGCTATTGGATCGCACCAGGCTATCTGCCCGGGTGTTGAGCTCGGCGTTGACCGTCTGCAGCTCTTCATTGATGGACGACAGCTCTTCCTTGGAGGTCTCCAGTTCCTCGACCGTCGAATGCAATTCTTCGTTGACGGATTGAAACTCCTCATTGGAACTCTGCAGTTCCTCGTTGGCCGTCTCCAGTTCCTCGGTGATGGTCTGCAGCTTCTCCCGGGCGGCGATCAGTTCGCTCTGCTCGGGATCTGTCGACGCCATGGCGGAAACAGGCTTTTCGGCGACGACTTGTGAGGCGCCCAACGCCAGCTCCTGGAACGCCAGCAGCAGACAGCGCTGCCCTCCGACCGGCTCGGCCATCGGTTCAGCGATCAGGTTGATGGTGTTGGGCTGGCCGCCGACCTGGAAGGTGACGTGCTCCTGGGCCGGTCGTTGCTGTTCGAGCGCCTTGCGGATGAGGCTGCGAACGGGGGACCGCAACTGGGCGTGCAGCATCCTGAAAAGGTTCAGGCTGGCCCCGCCGCTCATGGGTTGCAGAAACTTCTCGACCGGTCCCGAGAACCGCTGGATCTCGTGCTGGCCATCGAAAACGATATAGGCCGGCGCGTATTGCGCCATCATCCGGGCCGCCTGCGCGTCGATGCTGTCGGGCTCAGCGCTTTGCTGAGGGGGAGAAGGTGGGCTCATGCGACTACTTGGTTTTGGGCGCGGGATTTCGGCGGTGACGTCGAGCCGCTTGAACATTTTGCTACGCTTGTCGAACGTCTTGAACAGACGCCCACTCGCAGCGATGGTCTCTGAGGGACCAAGCCAAAGGAGGCCATTGGCCTTTAGTCCATAATGGAAGGTTGCAATGACCCGTTGTTGTAGCGGGGACTCAAAATAGATGAGCAGGTTTCGACAGGAAACCATGTCCAGCTTCGAAAATGGCGGATCCTTGACCAGGTCATGGGTTGAGAAAACGCACATTTCACGAAGGTGCTTGGCGACGCGATAGCGCTCACCTTCTCTCAAAAAGTTCTGCTCTAGCCGGGCAACAGTAATATCGGCCTCAATTGAATCAGTAAAGACGCCAGCTCTGGCGACGTTGATCGCACGATCATCGATATCGGTGGCGAAGATCGTGACCTTTCTTGAGGACTCCGCGTGCGCCAGCGCTTCCCGGAACAGGATGGCGAGGGAATAGGCCTCCTCGCCCGTGGCGCAGCCGGCGACCCACACCCGGATGGGTTCGTCCGCCCCGCCGTTGGCGATCAAGCCCGGCAAGACGTTCTCCGCCAAGGCTTCGAACATGGCTGGATCGCGGAAGAAACGGGTCACCCCGATCAGGATTTCCCGAAACAGGAGTTCAGGTTCATTTGGCAGGGTCCGCAGCTGGGCGATGTATTCCGCGGGGTCATTGACATGGAGCACCTGCATTCGCCGACGAACCCGGCGCATCATCGTGCTGGACTTGTACTGCCCAAAATCGCGGCCCAGCCGGCTGTTGAGCACCGCGCAGATGGTCATCAGGTAATTGACCCGGCCGGACCCGGCGGTTTCATCAAGGCCATGGATCGCCTCGCGAGATTTGAAGTCTCGATATTCCAGCAGGCGCGCCGGCATCTCCTCGGGTTGGAGGACGTAGTCGACAAACCCGCCCGCGGTGGCATTCTGCGGCATTCCGAACTTCGCGCTGTGGTCGAACGCCGCTTCGCTGAGCGTCAGGCCTCCCGCTTCCTTGATCGCCTCGATCCCCGCCGTTCCGTCGTTCCCATAGCCCGACAGGATGATCCCGACCGCGCTGGCGCCCTGATCCTCGGCCAGGGAGACCAGGAAGGTGTCGATGGAGGACCGCCGCGCCGTCGGGCTCTCCGGGAGGGCGACGCGCAGGACGCCGCCCTCGATCTTCAGGATGGCGTTTTGAGGAATCACCGCGACGGTGTTCGGGGCGGCGACCGTTCCGTCGGAGGCTTGCACCACGGGCATGGCGGTGCACTCGCCAATGATTTCGGCCAGGGCGCTATTGTAGTCCGGGTCCAGGTGCTGGATCAGGACGAAGGCCATGCCGCTATCAGCCGGCATCTGCGAGAAAAAGGCTCGGAAGGCTTCAAGGCCGCCCGCTGAGGCGCCGATGCCCACGATCAGATGGCCCAGAGGCTCCGCACCGTCTTGCGCGGGGCCGTCGCCCGAGCTTGGCTTTGCGGTCGACGGGGGGGTCGCCACAGCTTCGCCGCCTGGAGATGATCGACGCTTCGCCATGCCTATCAGTCGGCCTGTATCGCCCGCCGCGCAATGGTCATGCTTCGAATGTCGATGACGCCGCCGGATATTAGGCGATCCGGCCTAGCGGTCGCGATGAGCAGGGTTGTGGGACACGAGCCCCTGCCGTGAATTCTTGTGAAGACCAGCGGCCGCGATGAGCAGGCGATGCTGATCGAGGCCGACCCGGAGCTGTTCAGCCGGCCGGCCTATCTGTGGCCGTCCGGGTGGGTGGGGATGAACCTGGTCAGCCCGTTCGTGGGGTTCGTGAGGTTCGTGGTCAACCGGATGGGCCTCGATACCCGCACGGTCGAAAGAATTGGGACCACGAACCACACGAACCACACGAACGGGTGGGCCCACTCCAACCGCCCGGCATGAATCTGGGTCCGGCCTTCGCCGGGATGAGCGGAGTGATCGGGTCTTGGTCCTTGGGCGGATGCCGGGTTACGATCGGCCCAACGAGATCAAGGGAGAGCCAGATGTTCACGGACATGCGCCAGGGAACCCAGGAGCACTGGAAGGTGATCGGCGGGGAGCACCGCGTCCACCAGCAGACCACCGCGCCGATGCAGATCATGGACACCCTGCGCCGGCTGGAGCCCATGGAGCTGGGCTTCGCCGCCAACCAGCTGACCCACAGCCTGATGGCCGGCACCCTGGCCCGCCGCGACGGGGCCACCGACGAGGAGGTCGTGGCCGCCCTGTGCCACGACATCGGCAAGGTGCTGTCGATCCCCAACCACGGGCCGATCGCCGCTGAGATGCTGAAGCCCTATGTGAACGACGACATCTACAAGGCCATCTACTGGCACCAGGATTTCCAGGGCGCCTATTATTACGAGTTCATGGGCAAGTCGGGGACCCTGCGGGAGAATTTCCGCGACGAAAGCTGGTTTTCCATGGCCGAGAAGCTGGTGGACCGCTGGGACGCCCCGGCCTTCGACCCCGGCTTCGACGTCGACAGCCTGGAGAGCTTCGAGGACGTGGTGGTGAAGGTGTTTTCGTCGCCGAAGCGGTAGGGCGGCGGTGAAGCCGGAGACCTTCGCGTATGTGGCGATGGCTTTCGTGATGGCCTACGTCGCCCTCCACAGTTACCGCGAGATGCAGGCCGGTCGCTGCTTTTCGGGCCGCAGCTGGAAAGAATGCCGGCCGGCGGCGGCCTCGCCGCTGCGTCCCTAACTGAACGTCCCCGCATAGGTCGCGCGCAGCAGGTTCTTCTGCACCTTGCCCATGGCGTTGCGGGGCAGGTCATCCACGAAGAAGATGCGCTTGGGCGCCTTGAAGGCCGCCAGCCGCTCCCGCAGCGTGGCGATCATGGCGGCCTCGTCGCCCGAGCCGATCACGACGGCGGCCACGGCCTCGCCGAAGTCGGGGTGCGGCAGGCCGATGACGGCGCTCTCGGTGACGCCCTCCAGCTCGTCGAGGATCAGCTCGATCTCCTTGGGATAGACGTTGTAGCCGCCGCAGATGATCAGGTCCTTGGCGCGTCCTGAGATCCAGACGCGGCCGTCCGCGTCCTGGCGGCCCACATCGCCGGTCATGAACCAGCCGTCGGCGGTGAAATCCTCGGCGGTTTTCTCGGGCATGCGCCAGTAGCCGGAGAAGACGCTGGGGCCCTTGATCTCGATGACGCCGGTGGCCTCGGGCCCGCCGATGCGCAGGTCCACCCCCGGCAGGGGATAGCCGACGCTGCCCGCGACGCGGTCGCCCGCCAGGGGGTTGGTGGTGATGATCACCGCCTCGCTCATGCCGTAGCGCTCCAGGATCCGCTGGCCCGTGCGCTGTTCGAACTCGGCGAAGGTCGACTCCAGCAGGGGCGCGGAGCCGGAGATGAACAGGCGCATGTGGGCGGCGGCTTGCTGCGTGAAGCCGGGATTGGCCAGCAGGCGGGTGTAGAAGGTGGGCACACCCATCATCACCGTGGACTTGGCGAGGCCCGCCAGCACCGGGGCGTCCTCGTATTTCGCCAGCCAGACCATGGGGGCGCGCGCCAGGAAGGCGCAGTGCAGGGCCACGAACAGGCCGTGCACGTGGAAGATCGGCAGGGCGTGCAGCAGGACGTCGTCGCCGGTGAAGCCCCAGGCGTCGGTCAGGGCCGTGGCGTTGGCGTAGAGGGCGCCGTGGGTCAGCATCGCCCCCTTGGACCGCCCGGTGGTGCCGCTGGTGTAGATGATGGCGGCGAGGTCGTCGTCGGCGCGGGGGACTGTGGTGGTGAGCGGGGTGTAGGTGGCGGCCTCGGCGGCCAGGGCGACGGCGTCCTGAACGAACAGGGCCCGCTCGGCGTCGGTGAGGAAGTAGTCCACCTCGCTGGCCGTATAGGCGGTGTTGAGCGGCACGAAGACGGCGCCGGCCTTGAGCGTCGCCAGGTAGAGCATGACCGCCTCGGGGGTCTTTTCGGTCTGCACCGCCACCCGGTCGCCGGGGGCGACGCCCTTGGCGATCAGCAGCGCGGCGATCCGACCCGCCCCGGCCGCCAGCTCGCCATAGCTGATCTGGCCGTCGGGCAGCAGGAAGCAGGGAGCGTCGGCGGGGAAGCGGGCGGCGAGGCGGTCGTAAAGGTTCATGGCCGCCAGCCTACCGCGACGCGGGCGGCCCCGTTAAGGTGCTCCGATGATCCTAGGCATAATCCAGGCGCGGATGAGCTCGACCCGGCTGCCCGGCAAGGTGCTGGCCGATGTGGCCGGCGTCCCCATGCTGGGCCGCCAGGTGGAGCGGCTGCGGCGCTCGCGGCGGATGGACGAACTGGTGCTGGCCACCAGCGACCAGGCCAGCGACGACGCGGTGGCCGACTATGCCGCGCGGCTGGACCTGACGGTGGTGCGCGGCGACCTGACCGACGTGCTGGGACGGTTCGGGCTGGCGCTGGACGCCTTCCCGGAGGCGGCCACCGTGGTGCGGCTGACCGCGGATTGTCCGCTCACGGATTGGCGGGTGCTGGACGCGGTGATCGAGTCCCACGCGGCGACAAGGGCCGACTATGCCAGCAACACCCCGCAGGTGCGCACCTATCCCCACGGCCTGGACGTCGAGGTGATGACGGCGGCGGCCCTGCGCACCGCCCTGAGGGAGGCTGTCGACCCCTATGACCGCGAGCACGTGACGCCGTTCCTGTACCGCAATCCACAGCGGTTCCGTCTCGAGTTCCTCTCCCAGACCCCGTCCCTCGCCCACCTGCGCTGGACCGTGGACCACCCGGCCGACCTGGACTTCGTGCGCCACGTCTACGGGACGCTGCACGCCGCCAACCCGGATTTCGGCATGGCGGAGATCGCGGCGCTGGAGTGGAACGGTTCTAAGGCGGTCTGATCGCGCGTCAGTAGGCCTTGAAGCTGTCCAGCCCCAGCAGTTCGGGAAGGCTGGCGATATCCTTGGCGCGGCGGACCTGCGCGAGCAGCGGCGCCAGCACATTGTCGGACTCGTCGTACTGTCCGTAGTCCTCGGGAAAGGCCTCCAGCATGGCGCAGGCGCGCGCCTTGACTTCGTCGAGCGACAGCGGTTCGAGCGCGTCCAACTCATGCTCGATGCGCGATTGCGGCGTGGCGAACAGGAGAATCGACAGAGCGCTCTTCAGCAAGGTCTCGGCCCGACCGGTTCGGGTGACGGATCGGACGATCCACCGACGACCATCGGCGCCGATGAGCTCCATCCCGAGCTGCATGTTGTCCTTGAGCGTGCGCGGCCCACAGGAGGTAAGGGTGTCCAGATCCTTGAACGCCCACATCTCAAGGTCGGGGGTAAACCCGACGACCGGAAACTGAAAGCCTGCTTCTGCTGTCTTCATCTGCGCCCCCACTGCGGAACGTAGAGGGAACAACGAATCCAGATTGGGTGCAAGGGGGGCGATCAGCGCCGCGGCGAAGGTGGCTTGCCGTCGCCATCTGACGATCGGTGGACATTCTCCACGATGTCGGCAGTGTAGCTCGCAAGGGCGGTCGGCGCCGCCTTCATCCAATCGGTGGTTCCGTACCAGACTCGCCGAATGGGATCGTATCTTGGCTTTCCCATCCAGCTGCCCGTAAGCCGTCGATGCTGCTCCACCGGTAGCACCTTCAGCAGAGCATAGTGGTTGCGCCAATCTTGAGCGCTCCGGCTGGTCCCCTTGAGCGGGACCGTGTGATGAATCTCTTGGCCTTTCCCGGCTAGGCCAACTCTACGAATCTTCTTGGCGGCCGCTCCGGCGGTGACAGAACCCTTCTTGAAGGCGCCGATCCCCTTGCTGGCGGCTTTCAGCCCCTTAACGGCGAACCCGACCGGCAGGGCGTCTCCGACCGCCATCAAGCCGTTGAAAGCCGCTCCGCCGTAGTCCCCGTCCTGAAGGTCGGCGACCGCCTCCCAGGCAGGCCCGACTACCGGAATGAACGACTGAGCTAGATTTGGACGTCGGATATCGGGGCCGTCCTGGAAACTTTGAAGAGCGTCTTGGGCCAGATCGAGAGGCGAACGAAAGTCACCATCCTCCGCCTCCCGCTTCGCTCTTAACCTGTCCATTTCCTGGTCGTACAAATCGCCGGCAGGATCCGGCACGGTGCGCGATTGACCGCGTGGCGCTAGGGCCATCTTCTTCTCCGTGAATGGGAATGGAGTTCACACGCGTCCCCGCCCTCAACGGGCGGAGGCTCTGCCTCTAACGACGCGCAGGAACAGGATTCAAAGCGCGTTCTTGCTGCAGCCATTGTCCGCCGAGGCGGGTGGCGAGGCGCAGTGATTTCGCACCGACGAACGTCTCACGGAGGGGCTGTTTCGTCAAGAACAAATAGAGAACAAATTCTCCGACCTAAGAAGCCACTGTTCGAGCGGCAGGCTCAGATCACGAACCCCCGCGCCCGCAGGCGCTCGACGCTGGCCTCGCGGACCTTGGCCCAGTCGGCGGCCAGCAGGCCCAGGCCCACCACGTCATGGGCCGCTCCGCCTTTCCAGATGTGGTCGCGGTAGAGGGCTTCGCGGTGGAAGCCGAAGGACTCGTGCATCTTCCAGACGGCCTCGTTCTCCAGCAGCACTTCGCAGCAGAGTTTGTTGAGGCCAAGGTCGCGGAAGACATGGTCGAGGACGAAGACCTCAACGAAGGCGCCGACGCCCTTGCCGCGCACCGAGGGGCTGGCGAGATAGTAGGCCCAGGCGGCCTTGCGGTGGGGGATGGAGATGTCGGCGAGGTTGGCCAGGCCCACGGGCTCGCCGTCCAGTTCGATGATCCAGTACTTGCGGGTGGCGTCGCCCGCGATCCCGGCGAACCAGCGGTCGTGCTCGGCGCGGCTGATCTCGTGATCGGAGTACATCCAGCGCGCCACCTCGGGCAGGTTGCGCCAGGCCAGCAGGCGGTCACTGTCATCGGGGGTCAGGTCGCGCAGGCGGACGGTCATGGCGTCTCCGGAGATCGGCGCCTAAGATCGCCCAAAACGCCGAGGGAGCAAACGATGGTTGCAGGCCATATCGAGCGCGTGAAGCGCGACGGCTACACCATCGTCGAGAACGCCATTCCGGCCGACCTGGTGGAGGCGCTGAACGACACCCTCTTGCGGCTCGAACGCGAGCTGGGCGCCAAGCCGGCGATGAACGGCTTCGAGGGCCACCGCACCGTGCGGATCTATAACCTGCTGGTCCACGACCCGGTGTTCGCCCAGGTCCCGGTGCACCCCGCTGTCCTGCCCATCGTCGAAGGCGTGCTGGACGAGGGCTGCCTGATCTCCTCGCTCTCCTCCATCGCCATAGACCCGGGCGAGCGCGCCCAGCCGATCCACGCCGACGACCAGGTGATCCCCCTGGCCAAGCCCCACGCGCCGCTGGTGTGCAACTCCATGTGGGCGCTCACCGACTTCACGGAGGCCAACGGCGCGACGCGGTTGGTTCCCGGCAGCCATCTCAAGCCGAACCCGGAATATGGCGGCGCCTACGACACCATCGCGGCGGAAATGCCCAAGGGCTCGGTGCTGATCTGGGACGGCGCCCTGTGGCACGGCGGCGGGGCCAACCAGACCGAGACGCGGCGCACCGGCGTCGCCATGAACTATTGCGCGGGCTT